>JBBRRM010000016.1:0-16995 GCA_038275915.1 Nitrospirales bacterium | reverse complement strand
ATTTGTTTGCCCGGTATCATTGGCAAACTCTCCGCCCGATGGATACCCGGGATGCTTGGGCAGCATCGACGGGTTCGCGGCGGCAAGAGCGGCAGTCCCTATCAAGACGAGCCCTGTCATCACGATGGTGTAAAATCTCATGGCCGGCACTCCTTGTGTTGAGAACACCACGATCTGCGTGATCAGGGACGATTCCGATACCGAATCGGGATGTCTTCCCTGTCAGCGTTGCGACTAGCTGAAGCAAGAGCCGGCAGTCGTGATGTGCGACATCGAAGAGTGCCGCGCCTCAGAAAGAGGCTGGCGTAGGAGCTGCGGGGACCGTGGGATCCATCGCGCAGGAGAGAAGGCAACGCGCGTAGGAGAGAGCGATCGACGTAACTGGTACGTCAGGGTTGAAGGCTACGCGGATGAGTAAGTCCTGTCAAGATGCGAGAAGTTCGTAGGAACTATTTACAGCATGGTAGTGGAAAAACATTTTTTTGGACCAACCAGAGGCTACGTGGTGAAACCCTAAGACAAATCCACAGAGACGCGACCCTTTCCAGGGAGAGTTTCTAAATTACCTGTGCTAAATTTGTGCTAGAAATCTTCAAACGCGACCGAACCAGGTGGAATCCATTGACTCAATTGAAAGCCAGCAAGCACATGATTTTAAAAGATAAACGGGGAAACCTTCGCAACATCGAGCTGTTCGAATATTGGCCTTCTGCCACTCTTAATCAGCAGGCCACCTCTGAAGAATTCGTCAGCTCAGCGACATCATCAACTGATCATTGAGCGCCTGAATCGTGACCGGCGCTTTCCCTCTAACCGATTATTGACCAGCACATAGGCCCACCGGTTCTCGGTTATGGCCTTTCTCACGAGTTCCACCGTCTCCCGTCTCATCTCTGGGAGCTCCTCACGCGAGTCGCGAACACTACGAACTTATTCCATCTCCCATACTTCTTGTTAGAATGCCTACTATGCCCAAACTAGGCGCTGGTCTTCTCATGTATCGCGAGGGTAATCAGGGCTCGGAAGTGCTTCTTGTCCATCCTGGCGGACCCTTTTTCAAAAACAAAGACGCAGGCGTATGGAGTCTCCCGAAGGGATTAGCGGACGAGGGAGAGGTGGGGAAGCAGCTGCTCGACGTTGCGAAAAGGGAATTCGAAGAGGAAACGGGGGTCAAGCCGGTCGGGCCTTTCGACTACCTGGGCTCCATTCGTCGACGCTCTGATGGCAAGACGGTCGAAGTCTGGGCTTTCGAAGGTGACTGTGACCCCGCAGAGGCAACAAGCAATAAAATATTAATCGAATGGCCGCCGAAGACAGGCAAGAAGCTTGAAATACCAGAGGTAGACCGCGCGGCTTTCTTTACGCTTGAACACGCGCGAACGAAATTATGTCCGTACCTAGCACCCGTGATCGATTTATTTGAGAAATATTTAGTCTCGAGATAGAACTGGATGTCGGCAAAAAGTATCGTTGCAGAATTTTATGAATTAGAGCGAAAATAGATCTCTTGAAGCAAAAACGTACAGTAGGTCGACCGGTAGACCTTGCAGACATCGAAGCGCTAGAGAGGCATTAGCGACATGAACGACCCCATCCCAATCGCAAAACCATGTCCCTCGAAGATGCGACCATCTCCAACACGTAGAAGATCGGAAAGACACTATGAGCGAATGGGTGTCATACAGCGATCACAACATTAAAGTCTGCTCTCAAAACCTTGCGGATGCCCGCTGGTTGCCTCTGGCCCTCATATGGAAATCAGGTGGAAACCAAGAACTGTTCAAAACTGTGGAGGGTGAATCAACTGAAATCTGCAAAAGTTCCAAGGACGCCGATAGTATTGCCCTCAGGAAGGCAAAGCGATGGATCGACCAGAATCGTTGATCAAACTAACCTTCTCTAAGCATTCTTCTGAGCGACCCTCCTTTCGACAATACCACCGTGGTGAGCAATACTGACCAGACGGCTCCGCGGCACTTCCCCATAAATGTGTTTCAGACCACTCGCTGCGTGTCGCTGAGGATGAGCGTGCCTGAAATCCGACTTTTTCTGACTAGGCATCCACCTAGCCGATCCGTGGGCATCTGCGTACAGACCATCTCAATTCTTTGCAGGCGGCCCATAGCTTCCACTGCGTTACTGACAGAGCAATTTTTCGTTCTCGTCATCTACTGGCCCTGCGTGTCAGCCAGCATCACGACCAGGGTATCACCGAGTTCCTTCAAGCATTTCTCCCACTAGAATGAAGTCGTCACAATGTAGGAGGCCAGAATGGCAATTTTGACTCACTGGGCTGGACTATTGGAGGTGCCACAATGAAGGTCTTTCTCTCGCTACTCTTCGCGTGGCTCCTCATGGAAGGCATGGTGCTGGCGGATCCTATCGACTATCAGCCGATCGAGTGGGCCGAAGGCGAGCACTGGGCCACGGTTGCGCTGCCTACCGGCGTCGTCTACAGGGTGCGTGCCTATGCCACGGAATCCTGTTCATCAGTTGGGCTTGTGGATCGTTTCGTGAAGAAGGTGCGCGGATTACGAGCGAATGAATACTGGACGTTGAAGTTTGATGAACGCACACAGGAATGGATTCAATGGAGCTGCTCGCGTCCTATGGATAATCTTGAGCAGGGCGAATATGCCGAGCCTCCGAAGACGCTTTGTGAGCAGCGAATGGAGGCGGCGATGCGGGCGATGGATTTTCTGATTGAAGAGAAGACCGTGGGGCGGGACGCCGTACCAGGCCACCTGATTTCGACAGACAAGAGACAGCGATGGGACGCGGCAAAGCGGGAGTGCTGGAAAGGAAAACCATAGGAATGACGCGGATGCCGCCATGCGCCCATTCGCAACAGCGAGAATTAAAGGCCGCTTAACGAAAAGATTTCGAAGGCGCCTTCATTCCTTGCCAACGCTGCTGCGTGATGTCTACGCGCAACGTAACGATTCCGCGACCACGATCTTCCCTCTCCAACATCTATTGTTAGCCACACTCACTTCTCGGCTTCCTCCATCTCTCTAAGCTCCTCATTTTCTCCAATTCAGAACAGGCCCGTCACGGTTACACCTCGACGACTGCGGAGAAGAGCCGCAACCTGGTGAATTAAACGAAACGTGCCGGAGAGGACGATTGTCATGGATGTCATATGGACGGCCCAGAGGCCAAAAGTGTGTGGATTGTACTGGCGGCGAAACAGTGACCAAGGCGTTCCCTCCTTGACCATCGTGTTCGAAGGACCCAACGGGCTGAAGGTACGGATCGTCGAACAACCGATAAATTGGGGAGCGAGTGGGTGCGAGAACGACCCAATTGAACGTCCTGTTGAAGCATTTTCATGTGGCGCATGGGCGCTAAAGCGCTTCGGCCACGAATCCGCTCACCACACCTGCCCATGCTGCTACCATCGTAATGCCGATTTGAATGAGGGATAGCGTTCTTTCCGGATGTTCTCGTAGCCGGAGAAGTAGCTCGGCCGTTTTGTTTCCCTGACGTACCAATTCACGAAGACTGAGTTTACTCGCCGCCACGAAGGCCATCTCCGCGCCAGCCAACAGCGCATTAACCAATAAACAGAGAACAATGATTCCTGTCTCTATCATCCTTGCCCTTCCTCAAATCGGGTGAGCGAGAGCGCGATCAGTTGGACCGCGTGATGATATCTCTGGAAATCCTTCCACAGCATGATCATACTCAGAAAGGAGATGGAGAGAACAAGATGCGTGTTCCATTTATGGGTGCTCACCATACGCACACCAGGGGTGATGCTGGTTCTCACGACCACGATCATACTCATGGTGCGATCGATCCAACTCTGCTTACGACAGAGAAGGGGATTTGGGCGGTTAAATGGTCGATGGTCGGATTGCTCGTGACCGCCCTCCTGCAAGCCGCCATTGTTCTGCTCACCTCCAGCGTGGCTCTTCTCGCGGATACAATTCACAATTTTGGCGATGCAGCGACGGCTATCCCCCTGTGGATTGCCTTCTTGATGGCCCAACGGAGACCGAGCAAGCAATTTAGTTATGGATATGGACGCGTGGAAGATCTCGCTGGCATCGTCATTGTGTTCATCATGCTTGCCAGTGGATTATTGACCGCCTACGAATCTATCAGCCGATTGCTCCAGCCTCAGGACATTCACTATTTGGGCGCGGTCGCCCTCGCATCGCTGCTGGGCTGCACCGGCAATGAAGTCGTCGCGCGTCTGCGGATTCGTGTAGGGAAAGAGATCGGTAGCGCCGCCCTCATCGCTGATGGTTATCATGCGCGAACGGACGCACTGACGAGTTTAGGCGTGCTTTTGGGAGTGCTCGGGGTCTGGTTGGGATACCCCCAGGCTGATCCATTCGTTGGGCTGGTCATTACACTTGTGATTTTCAAGATCGTGTGGGAGTCAGGAAAGTCGCTGTTCTCTCGTCTGCTCGACGGGGTCGACCCGCAAGTGATTGACGAGGTCACTCATTCGGCCCGACATGTCCCTCAAGTCTTAGAAGTCACGGAAGTGAGAGTCCGGTGGATGGGACACCGACTCTTGGCCGACGTCAATATCGCTGTGCAAGCGGATCTCTCAGTCGACCAAGGTCATGCGATTGCCGGTGAAGTGCGACATCAACTGTTGCACCATTTGCCGTACCTGGGCAATGCCACAATTCACGTCGACCCTGCCACGGCCTCTGGCGAGGAGCATCATCGGATTGGCAATCATGAGCATGATGCATTGCCCACTCATTCGCATTAACCCCTAGGAGCACGGACCGTGTCGGAAGACCGTCCTTCGCATGGCTGAATTCCTCCCCAATCGCCTGTACGGTACACTTGCAGCGTGAGGTATTCTGACGCTTGTGTCGTGCATGACACGTAATACACATGAGCCATCGTCTCCTACCGAACGATGGTTGATCGGGGAGGCGCGCTCGCAAATCGTGACATGCGCCTGCTCTCCAAAAAGAGCAACAACAGGCGAGAGAGGTGTGAATTTAACATACCAGCGTGAGGTGCGTCTCTTGGAACGGAGGTCGGTGGAGTCAAGAGGCAGCCTCGCCTTGTCTTACCCCATTTGTCAGGCCGACCTCTATTTGAAAGACGATCGACTCATCGAGGCACGATTTACCACCATCCCCCAGAGAGTGGGAGCTACGACTTGTGTGAAGCTATCTTTGAACCATGCGAGAAGGAATGATGGGACAATTCGATTTGCGCGGCGAACTCCCGACTCATTCCCCATTAATCCCTCGCGGACGTGACCTATTTATGGATGACCAGTTGGAGGTCGTCGAAATAACTGACAGCCATCGAGGTCCAATTTTCTCCTCTATGTCGGGCCGCTGGATGACGCGCTTTGCATGCCGCCCGCTTGCTTCGTCCTACGTTCCATCTCAGCTAGCCCTCGACTGAGTGCCCACACCACTTCCATACTCCAGCCGGGTCGTACTCCGAAACGTTTCTCACATAAAGGAATCACCAACACTTCTTAGGCAAAATCGACCACCGAGCTGACGGTGGCCCTTCTCCTGGCCGTCTTGTGCCTTCTTCATATCCCGCATTACAATGCGCCTCCCTTGTCAGGATTCATGCCCTTCTCGATTGTCTCTCCCGTGCTTCCCGGCGCAACGCTCCGTGACATTGGCCGTTTCAGAGCAATACGAGGAATCTCGTGTGCCAGATGGCGACTCTCGTGCGATTTGCACGTGCGGGCGGGCTGAGAAATTTGAATCCCTCTTTTAGCCAACCCATCTAACCGTTGGCCCCCCATTAGTTGGGTCTCCCCCCGCACCTCTTCGGTATTCTAAAAACTACGGCCCTGCCTCACTATCATCTCAACCCATGGCCTCATACTGTGGAAGAGGAGATCGATGCACAAACAGATCGCAAAGATCGGGACCATTCGTCGGACATTGAACGGCAAGGCCTGTCCCTTCTGCGAAGGTTACAAGTATGCGCTCGTGTTTCGCGGGGACACACAGACACAAGCAGGCGAACTCTTCGCCCGTTGCGTGCAGTGCCAGCGCCCTCGCGCCCTCAATCAGGACTTCGGTCAGATGTTCTGGATGTGAGAAGTCATCCCTCATCTTCATTTCGAGGAGGAAGATACAATGGACATCCTCTTTTCCCTGACTCATGACATGCAAATGCGCAAACAACGCACGCAACAGAAACGAACTGCCTTGCAACTGCTGACATTCAGCGGCGTCGTCAGATCGAGCCATGTTGAACTCCGTTATGCGACACCCATCGCCACTATTACTGCCTTTCGCGCGCAGCGCGCTACGAATCAGCATCCGCTGATCCAACGGTTTCCTTTGCGGTCATGGGAACGAAACATTGGGCTCCACCTAAAACAGACCTGGCATTGGGTCAGGAGCTTGGGAATGGCATCGCAAAGGCGAGCAGCGGGGCGAGACGACAGAGGCCACTGCGCGGTCTAATCGAACGAAGGAGGGCGATATGAAAAGTCGGTATAGCCCATTCAAGTTAAGTTTCCTGTCAGCGTTACCGTCGGCCTTCATGCAAGCGAGGGACGCATCCTCGATCTCACG
Source organism: Nitrospirales bacterium (assembly GCA_038275915.1). GTDB lineage: Bacteria > Nitrospirota > Nitrospiria > Nitrospirales > Nitrospiraceae > Palsa-1315. The sequence continues at coordinate 10,462 of JBBRRM010000016.1, read as the reverse complement.
GTGCCTGGCTGTTTGATTGAGAGCCCCATGGTCATCAATGGTCAAAGCTGCATTTCCCTCGGAGCAAATTGACCAGTACATAGATTCGCCAGTTCTCGGCTGTACATGCTGGTTTGTCAATGGAGCCTGGAGGACCGGTTATTAAGACGCGAACGGTGCCGTTGGTCAGTAGACTATTTTGAGTGACCTTTAACGTGGCGCATACATGATCACAGCTACTCCAAGCAGGCAAAGCAGGCCACCCGCCACGTCATAAATATCAGGAGCGGTATGATCAATTGCCCAGCCCCAGAGGATTGACAGGACGACAAACCAGCCTCCATATGCTGCATAGACACGCCCAAAGTTAGCCGCCTGGTAAGTGGGGATGATTCCATAAAGAATCAGGACAATTGAACCGATCAGGCCGATGCTCCAATTCGCCCCATTCCTCCACCATTGCCAAACCAAATAGCCGCCTCCTATTTCACAAAGACCCGCCATGAGAAACAAGGCCACCGAATGCGCAACGCTCATATCTCCTCCTTTGAAGATCCAAGGTATCCCTGAGCTAACATTGTTCTCCTAACATCATTTCAATAGCCCAATACTCCGGCTAGACATGGGGGTCCCGCCCTCAGCAGCGTGACCCTCCGTTTTTTATATCGTCTTACCATTCACCCTGTCTGGTTTAACACCGTTCTGACATGAAGGTTGATAAGTTTCTCGACATGACAAGGGACGCGTTGCGAGAGGCCGAGTTTCAAGCGTGCACTAGAATAGTGATGGAGTTTCGGTGACATTAGTTGTAGTGGGTTTGCTGTCAGGAATGCTCGGGTTGGTTTGGGTAATGATCGTTGAAGTCTTGCAATCGAATCACCAGACTGAGGGGGATAGTCAATGAGACCAGGACAAGCCGGTTGTGGCGTCATCATGTTGCGAGCCCAGAGCGGCCTAACGAGGAGACAAAAGTCGGAAAGGAAGTTAGAGCGTATGGTCCGTATTGTGTGTTGGCTTAGCAAACTCTTGATGTTTTTGGGAGGGATGATAACGGCGCCGGTTCTTACTCAAGAACTGATCGGTCCGATGGGAGAAGAGCAGTCGCACAACAGTGCTCCGGCTCAATTGATGGAGCACAGCGAGTTGGAACGTAGGGATTGGCCCTACGGCGGATTCATAGATCTGGGCGACTCGATCAATTTCAATTTCCCGGAAAACCATTTGTTTCGCAATCGCAGTACGACGCCTAGGGTCAATGAACTCGACCTCAACATGGCTGGCGTCTACATGCGTAAGGATGCGTCAGCGCAGTTCCCATGGGGCATTGAATTGCTGGTTCAGGGGGGGCAAGACGCCAAGGACTTTGGATTCGGCGTCAATGTACCCAAGGTTGAAGGTTCCGACGCGTTGCGGCATTTCGGGCGCGCGAATATGTCGTATCTCGCGCCGGTCGGGAATGGGCTGACCATTCAAGCGGGTCTCTTCAACAGTTTAATTGGTTACCGCATTTGGTCAACCACGGGCCGCCATCCTGCGCCTTTCGCTCATGCCACATTGACCTTTCTCGTGCGGATGGTTTCGACTTAAATCAGCAGGCCAGTGGCCACCTGCTTGACGCGCGACCTGCTGAAGAGTATCGGTAGAAACGAAAGGAAAAGGGATAGGAATGCAGGACAGCCTCAAAGTAACTCGTTTATTGCTTCTTTCCGTAGGAGGACTCATTGTGGTTGTTCTTTGTGTGCCTTTGGTAATTGGCTACGGAACTGCTCAGATGAACACACTTGGAGCAGTGCCAGGATACTTTGTGACCTGTCTTCCAGGTTGGAGCTTAATCAGTTGGTATGAGCACGATGAACTTTTTATTCCTGTGGATGATGTGCGGCGCTATCTTGCCCAAGGATGCCCAGGAGTTGAGCCGAGAAACATCCCAGCACCAGGAGAATATATTTCCAACAGCGTGTTTCTTTTTATTCAGAGAAGTCTGGATCGGTGGTATTTTATTGGGTACCGTGTAGGGGAGGACAATGCCATCGAGACAATTCTCCCGGCATGGAATTGGACCTTTAAGAACCATCCATGGCTTCGGGAAACATTCGTGGCAGTCCTTGGGCTCCTTGCCGTCGGTTTTTTCGCCGGGCTGGGATATGTTTTTGCAAGAGTCTTATGGAGATTATCCTCGCCGGAGAAATGACCGCCGGCTGGGAATTTCGGACACGATGATCGAAGCGGTTGAGGGCATGGCGAGTTTCCTTTTGGGAGATATTCTCACAGAAATGGCCGGGGGACTCAGCTCAGAATCGAGCGCCGTGGATATTAGGCGGGATCAGGGCGATTCCGGATAACGGGGGGGGTACGTTGCCTTCGATGGCCGAAATCGCACTCCAGGCGTTGGAGCGGAAGGGATCTTGCGTCGTGGAGCATCTCTTAGACCCGTTAATGACCGCCGCGTCCCAATTGCTCACAACAGGACCAGTCGTGGTCAATGACATGGCTCAGAACCAGACAAGTTCGAGTTGAAGTCCCACGATCGACCGGAAGAAGTGGGGGCCACTCTCGAAAGTCTGACATCTCTTGCGAGGGACGCTCCATGAAAATCTTCGCTAGCTTTATCACGGGGCTGCTTTCCGCCATCCTTCTCTTCACATTATGCCTCGCGTCCCCTTTGGGGGCCGCGCTGATCTCTTCCTCCTCCTCACTTCTTCTGCTTCTATTTCTCTTCCTGTGGGGGATCAGCACATATGCCGTCTCCGGCGGATCTCGCTCCGCGAGTACCATTTGGGCTCGTGGTGGGCTTATAGGCGCGGTTGAATGGCTCTTGGTCGGCTTCGTTATGCTCGGGGTGATGTTCGGCGTCCTCATGAACGTAACCGAGCGAGGCGTCAGTCCAGTCTGGTTCGGCGGGGCGCTCCTCGCGTCCGGCGTAGTGACAACGATCGGGTTACCTTTCGTCTTGTTCATGTTGCTGGGTTCGATCGCTGTCTGGTTCGTCGCTAGGAATTGGGAGCGAGAATTTGCTGAGACCTCTGAAACAGACAAGCCGATCCGTCGTCCCTGTCCACATTGCGCTGAACAGATTCTCCCTGCCGCGACAACCTGCCCGTTTTGTAAGTTAGCCGTCGAAGAGCAGCAAGTCTGCTCATCATGTAATCAGGTATTTTCCGCCAACGCCCAATATTGTACGGCGTGCGGGAAATCGAAATTGCTGCAGCCGGAAAGTTAGAGTCGACATGAAAGTCCGCATTTACAGCCGAGACGATCGTTGCTGAATGATGATCAACTCATCACGCAGCCGAAGATCCCTGCCTGACGAATCTGTAGGAGGAGCGAGCGAATACCAGAGGCCCAAAGAATTCAACGTACATGATGTTTCCCGAGCAGACAGGCAAGACGCGTGAAGGGTGAAGCGACCGAAGTGGACGAGCGAGAAGCCAACGAATGAAGGGTGGTACCGGTAGCGCGGGGATGGCACCGGAACCGATGTCATGATTGTGCAGGTCCAGCCGCAATTCGATACCGTCGAACCTTGGGGGAATGGAAGCCTCAGCAGGCTGAATACGGAACTAGCGAACGGGCCGGGTCGTTGGAGAAGCCGGAGAATTAATGAGTAGTAAGTATAAGAAGCTGTGTGCAAAGCAACAAGCAGAAGAGATTCAGCGCCTCTGGATCGAAAGCGATTCGGGTTTCAACGCAGTTCCGGTTGAGGGACGCTATGTCTGGTTTCGGTCTATACCGAAGATTACCGCCAAGAGGAGAGATCTCTATTCGGTTAAATTTTTCTCTCTGCCGGCAGAGCCGCATTCCGATGATGTGAGACTCATTTAGGCGTCGGAGGAACTTCTGCATGAATGGATTGGTCGTCCGATACTTGCGTAAACTTATGTAACTCACCCGCATAATATTCCAGAATCTCTCTATCGAGAGTCATCAAATCGTCGGTCATAACAACGCGGCTGAAGCGCTCCTCGCATGCGATCATGAAAATGCTCACTTCAGGAGCCATGCAAGAGTTAATCATGCCGCGAGGCTATACGCTGGGCGTAGAACCGCCCACTCGTGGGATCCCCTGAAAGCAAACAGATAATTGCTAGACCCCATGATGGAGGAATCACGGCTGCTGTGCAAAGACAAGGAGAGGGAACGGCCTCGATAGCGTATGCCGCCAAAGATCATGCGGCTGTGTCAGCGGAGGTGCGAATGTCTAAGGGTTCTACATTCCACCAATATATCCGGCTTCGTCTCACAAAAAAATGACTTCGACAGCCGTCCTGCCTCCGAATTTCCGGGTGAAGGCTCACCGTTCCGTCAAGATGACGCGTCACCTCCCAGCAGGAGCGAGCGCCAGGGATGAGATTCAGACGGAGGTTCTCTCCACACCCACAGGGGCATTGCATGGCTATTGCCTGTAAATGTGTTCCCTCGCCGAGCACATAGAGGTTGCCAGGGTGAAGATCACGCGGGAACAAATCTGTCTCAACCCAGACCAGATAATCCTTGTTCGCCACCCATCGCTTCACCGTTTCCATAAAATTACGCCACCGCAATTTTAGTGATTTGTCGCTAACCATCACCATACCCTCCAAGACCGCGCTGCCATCGTGGTGTCCCTCGGGGGTACGCACCGGGAATAGCAGGTGAGAGTGTGACGGCAAGTGGCCGGATTCACGCCATAGGTCTTCAGATATGTGGATTGCGTGACCCCGCGTTCCTCATTGAGGAACACTCTAGTCTGGTCTTGAAGGAGACCACAGAGTCGACAGACGGCGAGCGGGATCGAGTCTCTCTTCGACGTGGAGGATGTGTCACGAATGATCTGGGCGAAGAGGGTTTCACCAGCCATGTCCCATCTCCTTCATTCATGAATTAATTTTCGCCCCCCGGCACATGCTCCCTGCGCTGTCCTGATTATGAAACCTACCTTGAGAGCACGTTCTGTTTTGACTAGGAATGCCCATAGCTCTCCGTCAACTCGCGCCTATAGACAAACGCTATTACTTTGGTGAGCTTCTCACTCCCTGCTATTTTAAGCGATCGGCACAGCTGTACCAGTAGGTTGGCTCTCGCACACAGCGAATGGCTGGCCCGATGACATGAATGCCGGAGGAAGGATGCGCCTCGAGTCGAACTGAATAAAGACAAGACCGACACAGCCGGGGGACTACTGGTTTCTGGGATGCTTTATTGCGCCTCGTTCATCTACACCTCCCTGTTGCGTCGACGGGGATGTCCCGATCGTGTGTCGCGTCATCGGTAACCCCTTCACGCCGGGCAGTCTCATTGTCCTCGTGGCCGGAGACGATCGATGCCGTGGGAAGTGACCGACGCCGAAGGCCGATGGGCAGGGCCACTCACGCCACCGGAGGAATGATGCCTGGTCGCAGAAAACTTGTGAGAGTCGTGGTAGGGGTCTTGATCATCGGGCTTGCCTATTACGTCATCATGCGTATGGCGCTGTACGTCATTTTCCGTCACTAGATTAACCCTCATTCCCACGTCGTCAGAATCCGATTCGTATCCTCACCTCAGGCGGGAGCTACACCGCGATCTGCGCTCTGCCAGCGTCTAAGCATGCAGAGACGGGAATCACGTGCGCCGCGGATTGCTGCTCCTCATGGATGAGCTAAACGACTGGGGGGGTGGCGCTCGGACGCCTCGTCCGACTGAATTGGGGGCACTCAGTAGACCGGAGCCTCTCTAGAGGGTCACACGAGGTAGTCACTGGCCCTCCTTGGGATCGCCCATCATTTTTCCCGCGCAGACATTCTTACCGCCCGAGCCATTGAGGACGTCATTCATCGCCATTTTGAGTGAGTGACCTTTCACCTCCGGCGGATGGGCCTGCAGCTGTGCCTCATAGGTGGGCAGGAGGCCGAAAATATCGAGGAGGGTCGGCGTGACATCGACCACCGTCGCTTTACACAGGGTGGCGAGGATCTTCTGACCCTCATGCCCGCCCATCGCAAACAAAAGGGGCACGAGTGAATCAGAATCGATCAAATGTCCATGATCCGAATGCAGGTGCCGATGTGTCTCGATATCGAGCTTCTCGATTATTCGAAAATCCTGTTTATTCGCATAGGTTATTTTCTTCGATCGGTCGGCCAGCAGGACAATGTCCGGGGCACTCATCGGATCGGTGGGAATCGAAGAGGCGAGTCCATTCAATCTCTCAACGGCCATGGGATACCGTTCGGCGTTTAAGGGACTTTTGTTCACTGGCACAGGATGCAGGAGTGTAATAGCGGACTCGGTGTATTCGTAGGGAACGAACAGGTATTCATTATCCTTTTTGTACAAGACAGCCTCCGGCCCCTGGTGATTCTTTTGAAGAGTAAGTACGAGATGCTTCAGCACAGGCTTAAGGTCGGTTTCGTAATCCGGACGGTGGTCCCACGACTTGCCCTCGGGCCTAATATGTAACCCCAGCGCCCCGCCGTTGAGGGTGGCCACGACATTGTAGTACCGCGAGACGTAATCCGTGAGCACCCATCCCATAACACTGCGGATCTTGGACCACCAGCCTTCGGTGACGAGGTCGGGCACCGCCAGGCGATAGAACCGTTTACTGCGGTCGCTCAATTCATCAAATATGACCCCCAGATCTTCAATGGTCAGTACGCTGCTCCAGTCGATTGGGGTATGACCATGGTCAGAGGCGATCACAAAGAGCGTTCGCTTGAACACCGGTTCCTGTCTAAGACCTCCCCACTGGATGACATTAGTATGGATGGGGTTTGCGTTCCTGCTTTTATAACGGTTTCGAACAATCTGAGTATCGCCGGCGATGAACTTGGCGATGAGATTGTCCAGTTCTCCCACATACGCCAGCCTCGCCTTTTCCGGGTTGTCGGGAGCCAGATGTTCCGTGTGATCCAAGCCTGAAAAGTAAATGGTAAGGACCGTGGGCAGTTGTAGTTCGGTTCCTTCTTTTCCCTTGTTGAACTTTTGCAGGGCGTGAACCGTATCCCACAGACTGTTTTCATCTACCGCCAGGCTGCGATTTTTTTGGTAGTTCCAGAGCGTATCGGGACTCGGCTTGATGGCATCACTCCCACGGTTCATCATGTTGTATACGACAATACTCCGCCCGCCCGCTTCTTCGACGTATTCATAGATCGTCTTGGTGTCTTCGTTCAGATCCCGCGATACAATATTTCGTTTCAACTGCACGCGCACCGCGTCGATATGATACTCCGCGTAATAGCGCGCCATTTGCCGGTCTCGAAAGAACACTGCATTGCCGGTAATCCCATGGGCGCCGGGGAATACCCCAGTGAACATCGACGCCCAGGACGGATACGTATAGGAGGGGAAGACGGTGGAAGCCTGAGCCACACCGATGGCATGAGTGAGGACAACCCCATTGTCGTCGCCCCTGGCACCAAGAAGCTCATGCAAGCCGCCGGGTTTCGCCGGGGCGGTTCTCAGATACTGTAAAAGGGTGTCCCGCTTGAGCCCGTCAATCGCAAAGATCACGACATGGTTGATGGGATGATTCTGGAGTTTTCCTTCAAATTGCTTGGGAGGGGTTCTGAAGATTTCGGGAAGGCTGCAGCCGACGAATACAGTAAGAAGAACCACGAAAACACTTAGTCTGAGCATCTTCCCATTGCTCCCTGCTTTAATCCCTACGAGTAGGTAGGCCAAGTTAGCGATGGGCCGCGGAAAAAATGTTACAGGCGGCCGGTTAGGAGCAGGATCACTAGGATGAGAAGAACCAATCCTAATCCCCCGCTGGGATAGTAGCCCCAGTTCGCACTGTAGGGCCAGGTCGGTAAGGCACCAACGAGAAGCATAATGAGCACAATGAGAAGAATAGTATTCATCTCGTTCTCCTTCCCTCGACGGCCTGGGACCTGTGAAGAGTCTCCGCATGGAATTCGTCCAGTATTTATAGCTAGTAACACAAGCTTTGGGAATGCAGCTGCTAGTGAAGCCCCTAGTAATTATGCAACAAAAGGATAGCATCGCCCTCGTCGATTACTCTCCGCTCCAACGCTAGGCTTGAGATACACCTCCCAGCGTTTCCGCCATCGAAGCTCCCACCGCATTCGCCTGACCCGATGGTGAGGTTACCCTGAAAGTCCGTTGTTTTATTGATTAGAACTACACGAAAGCTGCACTGGGAAGACAGCGGTGAGACGTGACGACGTCGACGCTGGAGATTACGATTGAAATGAAAAGACGAGCGATCGGGGGCTTGAGGAAGCATCCAGCTAAAGACAAAGCAGAGCAAAAGCTCTTATTTGTTAGCAGGTGAGAGCTGAGATGTCCGCTCGGGGAACTCCCAGTGGTGAATGCGATGACTCTATTGAATGATGAGCATGAGTGCAAACGCCCCGTTACCCGAGATCAAATCAAGCTTCCGGGAAGCGGGAGGGGTCAGCTATCACATTTACCTTTTTAGATAGGAGGTGTCATGCTTGGATGAAGGCATCATCGAGTTGAGAGAGGCAATGCGCCTTGCTCTATCACCCTCTCGAACTCGTCCCAGTGACAGTCGAGTGGCTTCCGAACGGACCGTGCCCTGTGTGGATCAGAGGGGTGATGTGAGCACATCGATGGATTGTGGGCCGCAAGACCGTCGTATAGATGGCAATGTAATCGGAAACGACAGAACGGTTTATGATGCTCCGACTCGCTGCACGTCTCACACGGATGCCAATGGCAACGTGATTTACGATGATCCGGCCTGTTTCACTCGCTACGATCAGTCAAGAACTGCCGTTGCTGCGGCTCATGTGCGAGAGGCGCGCATTCGATTGTCGGAAGCGGCCGGGATGCGATCGGTGGACACGCGGGCGCCCCGCTCGATGGGTAATATCAACCAGAGATCAAGGGTCGACGACCGGTAAAGAGCGACAGCGCTTGATCAGCAATGACGCTTCCGGAGGTGCCTCCTGAGCTGACGGAGGCAGGTACTATCTTTTGGGAGAGCGGGATAAGCCGGGCTACTCCTACTTCTCCAACGCAGGGCATGAGCCACAGGAGAAGTAGGAAACCTCGGCTTCATCAGAATGCATGCCCTCATATATGCAGACTGAGCGTTGCGACATTCTCATGCTCTACCAATCTGGCAGGCGCCAAGGCCTGTCGCTTCCTCGTCGAATTAGCCGCCTACCCTTTCTTACTCGTTTTCTCCAGAGCTTGCTCGATCACGGCAATAAGCTTGTGATGCTCCACGGGTTTTTGCAGGAAGGCGATGGCGCCGCCCTCAATCGTCCTGGCCTCAGCCACTTCCGGGGCCGCAGCAGTCACGATGATGACCGGGATGTTTCCCAAGGAAGTATTCGCTTTCAGTCGCTGTAGGACTATCAAGCCATTCCCGCCCGGCAGACCCAAATCCAGCAAGATCGCATCCGGCCGCGCCCACTGAGCCATGGAAATGGCCTGGAGCGCATCAGCGGCAAAGACAGTTCGATAGTGTTTCGCTTTCAGGGCAGCGCTGAGTATCAGTCGGCTGTCCTCGCTGTCATCCACGATCAGAATGGTCTTCGTCCCCATGCGAACTCCTTGCTTTAATTCCTGATGTCGTATCAACAAAAGAGTACTGAACGATCGTCACAGGCTCAGGCATCAGGGACTCGCGCACCGGCTGATCTCTGCCTGCACATTCCGTTCGCATGCGTTGACCGCAAGTAGGACTGAGATAATAGCCTGTGACTGTGCCTGAAAAAGAATATTCTTTGACCAACTCTGGATGATCACATTCAGGCTGCCCCTTCGTCTTCCACGCTTCACGTAACATGAAACCGATGGCATCTTTCATAAGGGCACTCCGAGTTGCTCATCATGTTTGTAGACATGATTCAGCTCCTGTGAAGCCTCCTTGCCAACGCCGCCTCGTGGGGTGAGCCCGACGCTTGACCCGATCCGGAGTGCCGCAGGGGATCACATCCTTCTCAGACTACGGCGTCACGGTCGCCGAGGGTCGTACGGGCCGCCGACGTTCTTTGCTGTCCAACTCAATCCGCTTCAGATCGTCCAATTGACTGGACATGACGGCAAGCCGGTGGTCTCGTTCGGCAATAATCCGCTCTCGTTCTTGGAGTTGCCGCTGTAAGGCTTGCACCGTCGCCTGGTCCTTTTCTCTCGAGACGGACCCCAGGTCTTTGTCCTGCGGAACCCCCGCCCGGACAGGACTGGCCCCAGGTCTCTCCGCCAGTTCCCCGACTCGTTTGGCTCGGGCACTGAACAACTGCCGGAGACTCTCATTCCCGTCGGCGAACTCCCGCTCTAAGGTTTCCCAGACAAAGTCTTCGGTCACGGTCGAGGCGCCTATACTCGGCGCGTCGAGCAACTTGAAGCGCGCGCCATTCGCCTGCAGCAGGTCCATCCAGGACGTGCTCGAGGTGGCCAGGCGAGTGTGCGGGGCCACGCTTTTCACCTGTTGGAAGGAGACCAGCGCCCGCTCTCGACTTTGGAAGAGCGCGATGAGGGCCTGCGTATACTGATCCTGTGGACAGGACTTCCGTTCGTGGCAGCG
>JBBRRM010000015.1:0-17129 GCA_038275915.1 Nitrospirales bacterium | reverse complement strand
CACGTTACAGCGAATGCCCTCCTTGGCATAATCAACTGCGAGAGCTCTGGTCAACGCATCGAGCGCCCCCTTGGATGCGGCATAAGCCGACAGGGTGGGGATCCCGACCAGACTTGCGATGGAGGAGATATTGACGATTGCACCCTTCCCCTGCTTCAACATCTGCGGCAAGGCCGCTCGGGTCATGCGGAACACCCCCGTCAGGTTGACGTCGAGGACCTGTGCCCAAGTCGTATCATCAGTCTCATGTAGGCGCTTCCCAAAGTCCCCTACTCCGGCATTGTTGACGAGGATATCGAGCCTCCCGAACTGCTGCACTGTTCGACGCACTGCCTCCTGAACATGAGCTTCGTCTGTAACTGATCCGGCGACTGCGAGGACCTTCCCCTGTTCCTTCACAATACTGCTCACAACCCGATCCAGCTCTCCTTGACGTCTCCCTGTGATTACGACCAAGGCACCTTCGCGCGCAAAGGTTTTCGCGATCGCTTCACCAATGCCCGCGTTACCTCCCGTGACAACCGCGACCTTCCCACTCAAGCGATTCATCGCGGGTGCCCCTCGCCCTCTGCATAATCATCAGGTGCCTCACTTACAGACTCAACAGCGTGCGCCGCAGGCCACAAGCCAGATTCGATTTTTCTGGCCACCGTAATGAAACCGGAATGGGCGACCATCCGGTGATCCGGCCGTACGCTACGTCCCTGAATCGACCAGGTTCTCAACAGCGTTTCAAATGTTTCAACCATGCCAAAGACCAGTGCTCGCTCAAGGGCTTCGACCGTCTGCACCACTTGAGGGACCGTGGGGACAAAGCTCAAGTACATGCCGCCAGAACGAAGGACCCGTGCGGCATGTGGGACCACCTGCCAGGGCTCGGGAAGATCGAGGACGACACGATCGAAAGGCAAACCATCGTCGAGCAGGCTGATCCCCTCGTACGCGTTCCCGCGAAGGGGGATCAGATTCGGCGCCTGACCCATGTACCGTTCAATGTTGGTCATTGCCGTTCGTGCAAAATCCTCGCGGGGTTCGTAGGTCACGACTAAACCGCGGGGACCCACGGCGCGCAAGAGGGCCATCGTCAAAGCTCCGGAGCCAGTCCCTGCTTCAAACACGCGCGCGCCAGGATAGACATCCGCCCACATGGGAATGAGCGCGAGATCCTTGGGATACAATACTTGAGCACCGCGCGGCATCTTCAGCACATAGTCGCCGAACGTCGGTCTGAGTGCCAACATTGTCTTATTGCCAGAGAGCGTGACTAGAGAACCATCAGGCCTGCCTATGAGTTCGTCGTGGGCAATCTTATGACCGCTCAGCTGATAGAGATCTCCGGCCTTCAGAGTCAGGGCATACTGCCGCCCCTTCTTGTCGACCAGATGAATACGCTCGCCTGATTGGAATTGTGACATCGGGACTCATTCTAGAAGTGCTGTGCGGGGTTTTCAACAAGACAAACAAGGACGAAACGAATTTCTTAAGCCTCACAACGTGTCTGCTCAGAGAGTTGATTGAAGCCTATTGCGATATCAAGATACACCGACGTTTGCTTGCTCAGACCGACCAATGCATCGTTCGAACAGCCTATTTTCTCGTTCCTTGACAGCCCCTAGAGTGGGCCGTATGATTCCTGCTCACACCGTTGCAGCTTGTCTTATTTCGCGCGCATGGAGTATCAAGTGCGTGGATCTGTTCTGCAACATCTCGCTCTCTACTTCGCCACAATCACCGCCGCCGTTGTGACTCTGTGGGTGGTTTCAGGCCACGCACAGGCACCCGTTTCAGATGGTCCCGTAATCGTTGCGACCTACGAAGGGGTCATCAACCCCGTTGCCGCAGAGTATCTGCATGATGCTCTGGCTGAAGCCCACACCTTGAGAGCCGGGGCCCTGATCATCAGGTTGGATACGCCAGGCGGCTTGGATACCTCGATGCGCCTGATCATCAAAGACATCATCGCATCCACAATACCCGTGATTGTCTACGTCTCGCCCTCGGGCGGACGTGCCGCCTCGGCCGGGGTCTTCATCACGTTGGCGGCCCATGTTGCTGCCATGACACCGGGAACAAATATCGGCGCCGCGCATCCCGTCTCGATGGGTGGTAACGAGATGGACAAGACCATGAAGGAAAAGGTCGAGAATGATTCCGTCGCCTACATCAAATCACTCGCCGAACAACGGGGACGGAACGTGGCCTGGGCGGAAGCTGCTGTGCGTAAAAGCGTCTCCGTCACCGAACGGGAAGCCCTGAAACTGAAGATCGTCGATCTCGTGGTGGAAGATGTGCCGACTCTGCTGAAACAATTGGATGGGCGCACAGTGACGCTCCAAACCGGCCCTCTGGTGTTGCGAACAGGAAGTGCCGCAGTGCATGAATTCCCGATGGGGGTTCGGCTCGAAGTTCTCAAAGCACTCAGTGATCCGAACATCGCCTACCTGCTGATGACGATAGGCACCATCGGCATCATGGCGGAACTCTACAGTTCTGGTGCGGTCCTACCGGGAATTGTCGGGGCAATCAGCCTCATTCTCGCCTTCTATTCCCTGCAATCGTTGCCGGTAAACTATGCCGGCGTTCTGTTGGTAGTCCTAGGCATTGTGTTCTTTATTCTTGAAGCCACAGTCACCAGTTACGGTGTCTTGGCTATCGGCGGCGTGACTTCCATGGTTCTTGGCTCGCTCATGCTCATCAAATCGGATGCAGAGTTTTTGCAAATCTCATGGGGCATGATCATACCGGTGGTCGCCTTCTCCACGATTGGTACGCTGTTCATCGTCGGAATGGCTGTGCGTGCCATGCATCGACGACCCATGACGGGCAGTGAGGGAATGGTGGGATCGATCGGAGTGGTCAAAACCGCGCTCGCCCCACGTGGACAGTTCGCGATCCACGGAGAATTGTGGGAGGCGATCAGTGAACAGGCGCTTCAACCCGGAGATCAGGCCGAAGTAACGAAAATAGAAGGGCTCACACTCTATGTGAAACCTATGCGCCAAAGAGGAGCGGCCTAATCATGTTGTTCAGTCCTGTCGGACTCCTGCTGCTCGCCATCATTATAGTCATAGCCATCAAACTGACGTTCAATGTTCTCCCCGAATATGAACGGGGCGTCATCTTTCGCCTCGGCCGCATTGCGAGAGGCCTCTATGGCGGCAACGGTCCGGGACTCGTCATTATCGTGCCCTTCATTGATCGATTGGTCCGCGTCAGCCTTCGAACTGTGACCATGGACGTACCGCCCCAGGACGTCATTACAAAGGATAACGTGACCGTGAAAGTGAATGCCGTTATCTACTTCCGGGTCGTGGATCAGGAACGCGCAATCATCCAAGTGGAAGACTACTTGTATGCCACATCCATGATGTCTCAGACCACGCTCCGCAGCGTGCTGGGACAAAGCCAGCTCGACGACCTCCTCTCGAAACGGGAACAAATCAATGCGGATCTCCAGCGGATCATTGATCAACAAACAGAACCGTGGGGCATCAAGGTTACCGCTGTGGAAGTCAAGAATGTAGACCTGCCGCAGGAGATGCAACGAGCCATCGCGCGGCAAGCGGAAGCGGAGCGCGAACGTCGTGCGAAGGTCATTCATGCTGAAGGCGAATTCGAAGCCTCGCAACGCCTCGCTGATGCCGCTGACGTGATCAGTCGAAACCCTGTCGCATTACAACTGCGCTATCTCCAGACGCTCGTCGAAATTGCCGCGGAGAAAAACTCCACCACGATTTTCCCCATACCCATCGATACCATCGCCCCTTTTCTGAAAGGGCTCACTCATAGGTAGCCCGGGCGAGTGGGCTCATGGCCTATAGCCACACCTACACACCTGCAGCAAGGTTGCCTCACCCTTTCTAAGAACTCCTCATTAAAGCACTCTAATAGTGCTGCCTTTTCCATGGGATCGCGATGAGGCGTTCTCATGAACAATCCAGCACAGGATTTGCTGCGTAGAGAACTAGAGCGAGTGGCACAGAGCCCCGAATGAATCGTTTGGCAGATAGCGGTCTCTCATAGATTAGAAGAGGAATAAGAGTCTGTTGAGGTAGGAAGATGCGGAAAAAAACATCAGATAATCAGAGGAGGGGCGACGACATGAAAGAAGATCTATTCCGAACCCCTGAATCGGAAGAACTTGTCACGATCGCGAAGGATGTTGATGCGGATGACCCCGAAGCCAGCGATCTCTTGGATGTGATCGGGCGCGACTCGTCCGAAGAGGAACAACCTGAAGAAGCGACGAAACCGGTGACTCGGACCGCTGTGAGCGGCGGACCATTTATGTTGGAATCACTATACTTTCGCTCTTTCGGCGAACGCGCTCTATTGACCAGAGAAGAAGAAGTCGAGCTGGCAAAGAAAATCGATCATGGCACCAACACCATTCGTAAGGCCTTACGCCTCGCCATACGGGTCTTCCCCAAACTCAAACGCTCAGAGTCAGTGCTCGAAGCTCAACGCACACTCCAGCTGGTCAGAGGTTTGAGCGGACTGTCCGCCACCGCGCTCGACAAGGCTGAACAGAGTCTTACCGAGATGATCGAGCTCGCACAAGGACAGCAGAAGCTTCCGGTCACCATCGCCAAGCAGCTTAAGGAAGGGTTGGACACTCTCCGCTCTGCCCGAATCGTGTTGGAACGGGCAAAGGACGAATTGGTGCGTTGCAACCTACGGCTCGTCGTGGATGTCGCAAAACACTACACAGGCCGTGGTCTGACTTTGCTGGATCTCGTGCAAGAGGGAAATATCGGGTTGATGAAAGCGGCCGAGCGCTATCAATACCGCAAGGGATTCAAGTTCAGCACCTATGCAACCTGGTGGATCCGTCAAGGCATCACACGGGCCTTGGCAGATCAATCACGGACCATTCGCATTCCAGTTCACCAGACTGAAGCCTCGCACCGGATCCTCCGCGTAACCAGGCGACTCGGGCAACAGCTAGGCCGTCCGGCTCGACTTGAAGAAGTGGCGGAAGCGCTACGAATGAGACCGGAACGCCTCCATGAAACCATGCAAGCCTTTCAAGAGCCGGTCGCCCTGGAGAAGCCGGTGGGTGACGGAAGCACTGAATTCGGGGAACTGCTCCCAGACCTGCAAGCGGTTCCGCCCGATGCGCATGTCCACCGGACGGAAATGTCGCACCAGCTAGAACGCATTCTCGACACGCTTACGCCTCGAGAGCAAACCGTCATCCGGTTGCGCTTCGGTATCGGCCACGATCAAGCCTGTACACTGGAGCAGGTGGGTCAAAGTCTTTCGGTGACAAGGGAGCGGATTCGCCAGATCGAAGCGAAGGCCCTCAAGAAACTCAAGACCCCCGAGATTAAGGAAATGTTTGCTGCCATTCAGTAAGCCACTGACCACTGAAGCGGAAAGGGGCGAGGAAAACCCTCGCCCCTTTTCAATTCTGCGACTTTCACCCAGGGAGTACTTGTGCGACAATGAGGCCGATTCGAGTTGACGAGGCCCCATGACGAGTGTGTGTACAGTACAAACAAGTTTCCTCTTTCGCCTCTGCAGAGTTTCATTCTTTCTTCTTATCGCGCTGGTATTTGACGATATAGTCGCCCGGGCTGAACCAGTGATTGGATCGGCCTCCTCCCATGAAAAATCCCTTTCGGTCCCCGCCGTTGTGGCTAAGGTACGGCCGTCGGTCGTCACTATTCTCACGCGCGGTGTACCGGCTGCTCCGACGCAAGCCCAATCAGGCTCGGGGTCGGGCGTCATTATCGACGAGGGCGGATACATTCTGACGAACAATCACCTGGTGGCGGGAATCAAGAGCCTGGTGGTCGGGCTCTCAACCGGCCGACTCACCCCGGGTCGAGTTGTCGCTCGGGATTTCTTGCTCGACCTGGCCCTCGTCAAAATCACGGCAATGGACTTGGTTCCCGCGACCCTAAGTCCTACTCCGACGCTCGAGATTGGTGAGTCTGTCGTTGCAATCGGCAATCCTCTTGCACTCAAGGGAGGCTCAACGGTCACAGTCGGTGTCGTCAGTGCGGTCGACCGCTCGGTGCTCACCCCGGACGGTGAAACACTTTATGACCTGATTCAAACCGATGCCGCCATCAACCCCGGTAATAGCGGAGGTCCGCTCGTCGACCTGTCGGGTCATGTCATTGGCATCAATGTGGCTATTGCCCCGTCCGCTCAAGCCATTAGCTATGCGATTTCCATGGATGCCATATACCCGCATATTCAATCGATGATCGTCCGCGGATCAGTTCTTCGTCCCGGCCTTGGATTCACTCCTGTCACCATCACCCCGAGCATCATGGCCAGCTTTGGGCTCGAAGGCGACCGCGGTGTCCTGGCTCTCAATGTTGAGCAGGCAAGCCCGGCAACCGTCGGAGGCCTTCAGAACGGCGATATCATTACCGCCATCGATCAGCATCAGATTTACAATTTGGGAGACTTTTGGCACTCCCTCCGACGGACCGGAGATCAGCCAGCCTTACAACTGACCATTCAGAGAATGAATGCCCAGTCCACGATCTCGATTCAAAAACCTTCACTTCCGAAGGCATTCCCATGAGTGACGAGAAGTGCGCCGATGGGGTACAGCCCGATCACAATCTCCTGGAACAGAGGTGTGAACCGCCTCCGACGCTTCCCCCACAAGTCGGTACACTTGTCCAGTTTTCGCAACCGGTCCCCTATGCCGAGGCCGGGGCACTTCAGAAGCAGCTACAGGAAGAACGGATTGCGGAGAAACGAGGGGATGTGTTGGTGCTCCTTGAGCACTTGCCAGTCTATACGCTGGGCCGTCGCACTCACCCCACGCATTGGGAATGCGGGGAAGAGGTTCTCCGCCGGACAGGAGCCAGCATCGAGGCGGTGGATCGTGGCGGTTCGATTACCTACCATGGACCGGGACAGGTCGTGGGCTATCCCATTCTCAAGCTCGCACAGTATTGCTCAGGACCTAAACAGTACGTACGAAAGTTGGAGGAGGTGTTGATCCTCACACTCGCGCGGTGGGGGATTGACGGCTATCGTATCGAGAAGCAACCTGGGGTCTGGGTTCAATGGAATCATACTGATGCGAAGATTGCCGCGATCGGGGTCCGGATCGATCGTGGTGTGACGATTCATGGATTTGCGCTCAATGTCGATCTGGATCTATTTCCTTTTTGCCATATCGTCCCCTGCGGTCTGGCACGCTGTCATATCACATCCATGGCAGAGTTCCGGCATTCAACCCTTTCTTCTTCAATCGTCACGGAACAGATAGCCCAAGACTTCGCGCAAACATTCAACATCCAATGGATGAATCACACCTCCGACATTGGGATGCGGGAACACAATCCTAAATTTCACACCTCGACGTCCACGCTGAGAACCTGACCAAAGGAACACCCATGCATGAACTCGACACGCCGACTTTCCGACTGGCTGTAGCGCAATTTGATCAAGCAGCCGAGGCCATGGACCTTGACCGTAATTTGCGAGAACGATTAAAGCTTCCACAGCGGTCGCTGATTGTCAGTGTGCCCATTCGAATGGATGACGGCCGGGTCGAAGTCTATACCGGCTATCGTGTGCAGCACGATTCTTCCCGGGGCCCCTCAAAGGGCGGCATTCGCTATCATCCGGACGTGAATCTTGGAGAGGTTGCGGCGCTCGCCATGTGGATGACCTGGAAATGTGCGTTGGCCGACCTACCCTACGGCGGAGCCAAGGGTGGCGTGGCCATCGCTCCAAAACAATTGTCGAGACCCGAGTTACAACGATTGACGCGGCGCTATGCCGCAGAAATCTTCCCGTTAATCGGGCCAGAAAAGGACGTGCCCGCCCCGGACGTCGGCACAGACGCACAGGTGATGGCCTGGATCATGGACACATACAGTCATCAAGTAGGGTATTCAGTACCAGGCGTCGTCACAGGCAAGCCCTTATCGATTGGAGGAAGCCTCGGACGTGAGGAGGCTACCGGTCGCGGAGTGGTCTATGTCATCATTGAAGCGCTTCATCACCTCAAGCTCGATATTCGCAATACAACCGTGGCCATACAGGGGTTTGGCAACGTCGGGTCCCATACCGCTCGCATCATGCACGAGTGTGGCGCACGCGTCATCGCCGTGAGTGACGTGCAGGGAGGCATCCACAATTCAAGCGGCTTGGATATTCCGACGCTCCTCACGCGCGATAAGACCGGGGGCCAATCCCTCCGTGACACCAAGCTGGGAGACTGGCTCTCCAACGATGAGTTGTTGCAACTCGACTGCACGGTGCTGGTTCCCGCCGCACTCTCCGAACAGATCACCGAACGCAATGCCTCGAAACTGCGCTGCCGGATTCTCGCCGAAGGGGCGAATGGTCCGACAACCATGGAGGCGGATCGCATTCTACAGGATAGAGGGGTCTTTATCATTCCCGACATTCTGGCCAATTCCGGTGGCGTGATCGTGTCCTACTTCGAGTGGGTGCAGGATGTGCAGCGCTTTTTCTGGAAAGCCACTGACATTCAAGAGCGCCTGCAAGACATTCTGACCTCCGCTTTCCATCGGACATTGCAGTTTTCCATCGCCAAGAAAACTTCTATGCGTATGGCCGCCCTGATGAGTGGAATCGATAAAGTCGCCCAAGCGCATCTTCATCGTGGACTCTACCCATGAGCTCCAAACATCATGATGGTGGAGGTGACGTCCTGCCAGGGAATCTGAGTTGAAGAACTACGCTTTGGCCGTCATCGCCGGGGTGTGGCTAGCCGACGGCATTGCCCTTCTGGTGGCTCCCCGCTATATCATCATGCAGGTCCGCGAGTTGATGCAGCAGTCCTCTCACTTATTACGATGGGAGATGCTCGGGGTCATTGGAGGCGCCTTCTTGTTCTTCGCCGCGCAAGAGCTTCCCTATCGATCGCTCTGGAGAGTAACGGCGGTGGGTATGATCGCCAAAGGAATCTTCCTCTCGATCGGACCGCACTCCTGGCGCAGACCGGTGTGTGATTGGTGTGTCGCCAGAGAAGACATTGACTACCGATTCTGGGGACTGGGTCTCTGTCTGCTTGCGGTCCTATTGGTCCATGCGCTAGGGTGGGTCGGCCGGAGCTGAGTCACGTGAAGGTGTAAAGGATTTTCAATGGACCGAGAAACCGTACTGGCCCTTTGGGAAGCCCACAAAGAGGCGCGCTGGCCCCTGCTAGCAAGCCAGCACGAGGGGCCGTTGATGACTTTGGATACCGTAATCAGCGGATGCGTCGTCTATTTCCTCGACAGCCCTGAGGGTCTCGATTCCCAGCGTCTCGGTATCGTCAAAGATTGTGTCGCCGATCTGGATAACCTGACCGACGAGCTTGAAGAAGGCTGTCGGCCATACTTTCATCGACTCCGGCACCTCGGAGCCCTTCTCATCAATACCCATCACACCATCTAATCTCTTCCGTGCAGAAACGCGTGGGGACGGATCGGTCCGTCCCCATCGCTGATGGTCGTTATGGCACTTCAACAATATCTTTCTTCATCGGTACGAGGAGAGCCAGGAGCTCCTCCTTTTCTCGCGCCGGGACTTTGAACGTATCCAGCGATTTTACGAGGTCCTCGACCAATGCTGCAAAGTCCCCATCTGAAATCTTCATGCCGGCATGGGTCGTCTTCATATCTCGCCCGCTGTAGGTGCAGGGTCCTCCTGTCGCCATGCAGACTTGATCGACGAGGTGGCCCTTGAGTTTCCTGATATCGGTGGTGGCAAACCGGCCATTGATCCTGGTGTCGGCGGCCACATTTGTCACAAACTGATCAATCACGGAAGAAATCGAAGACTTTCCGCCAAGCCGGTCGTAGAGAGATGTTCCTGCCGGCATCCGCTCCGTTCCCGCACAGCCAAGCAAGCCCGCTATGATACAGAATCCTGCCATCCATCCCCACAACATAGATTGCTTCCTCATGTGACTCCTCCTCAGCGAACGAACTCGTCGCCGGTGTAGTGTAATCGACCTGCCTTCCTGAATCGTCGATTCTGGATAGGCGCTTGTGCCCTTGACAGGTCATCCTACGGTTGCTCGCATCCATAGCTCCAATATGTTGTTTGTATATTATCTATAGGTTATCCCTATGGGTATAAAGTAAATGAGGCGTACTTTTGGAACTACGTCACCTCCGGTATTTCCTCACCATTGCTTCCGCGGAGAGCTTTACAAAGGCCGCCGAGGCTCTGCATGTGTCGCAGCCCTCGCTCTCGGTACAGATCCGTGACTTAGAACAGGAACTGGGCACCCGGCTACTGGACCGTCTCGGCCGGAAGGTGATACTGACCCAAGCGGGCGAGCTTTTTCGCGACCATGCACAACGCGCAATCCGCGAATTGGAACAGGGGACACAACTCGTACACGAGCTCCATGGGGCGCAGCGCGGTCGCCTCGTCGTGGGGACACTGGCCACCGTGAACTCCTATCTCATCGCCCCGCTGGTCTCACAATTTAAACAACGCTTTCCAGGAATTCACCTCCAAGTACATTCACAACCCTCGGCAGATATCGTCACCGGTCTCCTTGCCAACCAACTTGATATGGGTATTTGTCTCCTCCCCGTCCCGCACGACCAGCTGACTACCATCCCCCTGTTTGACGAACGGCTGGTTTTGGTCGCGCCGATCCGGTATCCCTTACCCCAATCTCGCCTGCGAATGAAGGCTTTAGGAGACCTTCCGCTCATACTCATGCCGGTCGATTACTGCCTGAGGAAAATGGTGGAGGCGGAATGCACGGAGGCGCAGATCAAGACCCGAGTTGTCCTCGAGATGACCTCCCCCGAGGGCATTCTCCAGGCCGTGGCGGAAGGGGCTGGACTCACGATCCTACCCGAACTGTACGTCCGATTGAGATTGTCGGGCTCGGGATTGCGGATTATCGACTTGTACGATCCTGTTCCGCGTCATCCGGTGGGGTTGGCCTACCGGGCTAACCGGTCCCAAAATATGGCTGCGAAGGAATTCGGCAATCTCTGTCGAGCGACGATGACGCGGCTTCTTGCCCACCCAAAGCATAGCTCCCGCGGAGCAGTAACGACTGCATAAGATCGAAGAACATATCTCCAAATCGCTCCATCAGCCGTTCCTTGCAACTTCTCAGGCTGTTCGATAAAATGCATCTACGCTGCATGGTCCTACCAATTTCGCCAATAGATTCCACGCACCGTACATCTCTCGAAACCAATGGGCAAGGAGGAGTCGATGAAGGATTTACTACGAGTCGTCACGCTAACTTGCATGGTGATGGCCGGAGTTGGCGCATACGTTTCACTTGGATATGGCGAACCCTATGAATTGAGCAAGAACGATGTGATGGACCCCAAGAGCTTGAAGAGTGCCGAGATTTCGCTGTTTGGAGTCAAATTGGGTGACTCAGAAGCCAAAGCTTTGGACTCTCTGGTGAATGAGAAAATTCCAGGAGTCAAAGTGGAACAGGAAGCCTTATTTATCTTCCTGCTCGACCAACGCAAACCGACCGGTCCGATGGCAGGGGTACGCGTTCAGGACGGCAAAGTTGACTTGATCTTCATCAATAACCGGTTTTCCTATAAGACCCGCGGTATCTTTCGCAACGTGTTGAACAGCGAAAGTCCCGATGACGTGCGGAAATTGTTGGGGCAGGAAGATTTTGGGGATGAAAACGTCATGGGCGCCATTTTGGCCTATGACAAGCAGGGATTCATCATCAACTATCTCGGGAAAGACGTCAATGTGGAGTTTTCTCCTCTTCGATAGCGATTCGGGACGGATATTCTGTCTTCGCGCTTGCCTGGCGACCTATAAGAACTCCTATCCCTCTTTCTCTTCGCCATTGTGAATTCGTTCCCGTTTGTTTCTCCTTCTTTCCTCATTCCATTACCCAGTGCGTAGACACTCTCGCAGAGTTCCCGGCAAGACCCGACTGTCGATTGAGGTACCCAGCAAGCTATGCTGGCTCTTTGGTCTCCACCCACCTGCATTGTCAGATTGATCAGTCAGAGAAGTCTAGTGCGGAGCTTCGGCTGCCTGGAGCCCATAGGCAATGAGGTTCGTCGCGGTATTCCAGCGGCGCTTGGAGTTCAGGATCACGAGGAGAAGCTCGCTCCCGTTCTGAGAGACTTTGGCAATAAGGCACCGGCCAGCCTTGGAAGTAAACCCGGTCTTAATCCCTTCGACACCAGGAATGCGCCCGAGCAATCTGTTCGTGGTACGCAAGACATACGCACGGTGACCATTGACGGGGGTGATGAGCGCACGTTCCTCACGGACCAATTGCCGGAAGATCGGTTGATCAAGGGCAATGACACTCAACGTGGCGAGATCTTCAGCCGTGGAGTAATGGTCCGGGTTATCGAACCCGCAACCGTTGCTGAAATGCGTATCAGACAAGCCGAGAGCCGCAGCCTTGACATTCATCAAAGCCACGAACTGCGCTTCATCGCCACCGACATGCTCCACCGCTGCAAGACAAGCATCGTTCGCGGACATGATCAACATGGCTTTCAGCAGATCCTCCAGCCTGAACACCTGCCCTGCCTTCACTCGCAAGTGCGTCTTGTGAGCCCGAGCGGCATTAGGACTAATCGTGACCATATCATCCAATTGACCATTTTCCAGAATGACTAGAGCCGACATGATTTTCGTAAGGCTAGCGGGCGACATTCGCTTTCCGGCGTCGTGCTCATACAAGACACGACCACTGGTGAGTTCCTTGAGAAGAATGCCATGGGCTGGGGCGACTCGCCACGGAGGAGATTGGCGCGTGGCAATGGCAGTTCGGGCACGGACAGGTTGAGTCGCTACACTCTTGGCGAGAACGAAGGATGGAGTAAGGGTTTCCGCGCTGAACAGTATAAGACCGAGGAAAATTCCAACAGCGTGAGCGATGGAGATCTTCCGGGAGATCCTCTCGCAGCTACTTATCATCATGAATTCATAGCTCCCCTCACAGTGTAA
Organism: Nitrospirales bacterium; assembly: GCA_038275915.1. Taxonomy (GTDB): domain Bacteria; phylum Nitrospirota; class Nitrospiria; order Nitrospirales; family Nitrospiraceae; genus Palsa-1315. The sequence continues at coordinate 4,214 of JBBRRM010000015.1, read as the reverse complement.
ATGACTCCCGCACCTTCCCTCCTCGAAACCCGCTATCGATGACTTTGTGAAAGAAGCGGAGCAGGTCGGCAAGGTCGATCCAGAACCCGCAATTCAAACAGCGGGCATAGAGGCGGCGATTCACCAGCGTATAGTGACGCTCAACCATCATGAAGCCCTTACATTTCAAACAGTGCATCGACGTGCCCGTCTTGAGTCTAGGTGTCTATCGGAGCCGGTTCATCACCAAAGCTAAGCAACCTGCCAACAGCCCTCCGCCGAAAATCGTCGTGCCAAACGAAAGGTATGAACTGGCCCCACTGCCGGGGGGAGCTCCGTCGAGGAGGTCTCGCACGCCTCCTTGCACCATCAGCACGGAGAGGGTGAGCAGTGTGCCGATAGCAAACCACCATCCAAAGGATCTCACGGGTGTCCTCGAAACAGAGCGCAAAGAGGCTTGAAAGCAGCGACCCTCGGCCACTGTAGCGGAGGGTTGCCAGGCTGTCAAGAAGACTGCCCTTTCACTCACGCCGACTACCGATCGACCGTCGTATGCGGCTCACCGGGGAGATGCGCCAGGGGCGGACACTGCTTTCAATCCCCTATGGAGAAAGATGGAGACGCTTCCGTTGCCATTGTCTGCCGTCACCAGTCCTGGCTCTTCAGCTTCTTTCGTGGTGACGCGAAACGTAGCGAGGGCGAAGGGGCCCGGTTTTGTCCGATAGTTTCTCGGTGGATACTCGAACGTCCCATCGCCACGGCCGAAAAGAATGGAGAGATCGCTCGACTGAATATTGACGATGGCGACGTCGGTGCGATGGTCGCCATTGAAGTCGCGAGCGAGCCCGAAATTCGGTCCTGCGTCGGCACCGGAATCTCGCCCTGGTTGAAAGGTCCCGTTACCGTTACCCAGAAAGGTCGTAAAGCTGTCCCGTTCGCCATTGATCACGAGCAGGTCGCTGGCCCGATCATTATTGAAGTCGGCGAAACTCACACCAAGCGGCCGCTTCCCCCCCCGATAATCGGTGGGAGAGCGAAAGGTGCCATCACCATTCCCAATCCAGATGGAAATCGCATTCGACATCGGACCCCCGTTTGTCACCACTAAATCGATCTTCCCATCGCCGTTCAAATCAGCCAACGCCACCGATGTAGGCGTATCGCCATATTCATACTGCGCCCCATGGGTGAATTCACCGGTGCCGGTTCCCAAAAACACTTTGATCTTGTCGTTCCGTAGCGCGACCACCAGGTCGGGTGCCTGATCGCCGTTCAGATCGTCGCTTGCGATGGCAATAGGAGTCCGATGCACGGGATAGCGCGGCCCTTCTTCAAATTTTCCATCCGCCCGACCGAAGAGCACAGCCACTTCGTCGCCCCCTGAACAGGCCAAGACTACATCGGGAAAGGGATCGCGGTTGAACAGCCCCAAGGCAAGCGAGCGGGGTTCTTTACAGACGTTCAGTTGGACTTGATCACGAAAAGTACCATCACCGTTGCCTAAGAGAATCGAAAGGGTATTGCTCCCGATGTTGGTGGTCACCAAATCGGTAAAACCATCCTGATTCACGTCGGTGGGGGTGACCGTCGTCGGGTTCTTCCCCACCTTATAACTGGCAAAGTAGTAGAAAAGATCCGGTGGATTGTAAGGGTCTTGCTTGGAACAGCCACTCACGCACAGGAACAGGCTTGTCGTTGCGACGAACAAGTTCCAACGCCTGCGTCTGTTATGGCGGCCTCCCCTACCGATCACATACCCCTCTTGACGAAGGAACCAACGACCTTATCATTCATCCACCTGAGCACGCGCGCCTCAGCCACCGCGCCGAAACGCGTGTGGCCAGTATACAGACCGCCCCTTTCTCGTGGCAATCAAACGGGTTGAGGAATATGGCAATGTGGAATCGGTTTCCCCTGTCCTGGCCCTCTCAGAGATGGCTTTGAAAACGGCGGCTACTTTGGGGTACAATGCCTCTCTTGGTAAGGAGGGATCAATGAGCAAGACGATGAAGATTGAGCTGTCGATGTATGGAATCGCTGAGGTACTGCATTGGTGTCATGACCGCAATAAGGGACGCGTCCCGGGGGTAGACACGGCAGGCTTTGATAAGATGAAGGTGCTCTTGGCTGAGAAGCCTCAGTCAGGAGATTATTTTACTCTCGACCAGTTTTGGAAAAAGAGGGTCACCTTGGATTTGACGGAAGAAGAAGTGGCGACAATCGATCGATGTCTTTACGATATCCCCAACTTCGATAGCGAGCCACTCCCGCAAATCCGTCATAAGTTTTGGCCGCAACAGACCGCTGCCCATTGATACGACAGGGGCCGTATTCACACGGCCCCTGTCTCTTCCTTATAGCGATTGCGCAACCGCGGGATAGCCGTTGAGGTATCCCACCTAGAGCGTTCCTTCTCCCTTGAGATACCGGCGAAAACGACCCATTAAGTCGGCACCGAGAGTTCCACCTTCCGGTTTCTTCACGTCCGGATCGGCAAAATGCCCACGAATTTCCTGGAGGCGTTTCTCCGCCTGCTCATTGCCCTGCAGCCGTTTTGTCTTCTCCAGTGCCGTATCGAACGCCTCAAAGGTCAGCTCATTGTACCCGAATGACCGAATACGTTTGACGGCTTTCATCATGGCCTGATTCCGGAAGGTCGTCAGATGGTCCGAATCGATCTCTTTGACCCCAAGCTTCCGCGCCCTGCGCTCAGCGGCCTTGCGGATGCCACTGCGCACGAAATCCGGAGATGTCTGCAGTCGTTTCCAAGCGTCATCCGTCCAAGCAACTCGCTCCTGGGGTGCATCCCACAATTGAAGCAGCACTGATTCGTCAATCCGCGTCACTCCTTTTTCTCTCGCCAAATCTTCGGTATCCCGCTTCAACATGTCGGTGACGAACTCTACGGCGATGGGCGGCGACTGTTTCAATTTCTCGTGAAGTTGGGCCAGCGCCCCCTCGCTCCATTCCAACGGAGGAGCTGATGGCTCACGGAGATCCCCCAGGGCTTCTACTTTTTCGAACAGCTCGACATTCACTTCGAGATGGCCTCGCTCCCTGGCGATCTCTTCGGCAATTTGTTTGGTCATGTTGCGCATGAATTCAGGAACAGTATTCAGCCGTTCCTTGGCGGCGGCAGTCCAGGGCAATTGGCCTTGCTCCATTTGTTCTGCAGCATCCGCCATGCCGGATTCGCCGCCCATACGGCCCATCATTTGATTCTTGAACTGATCGAGAATCTCCTCCGTGATCTTCGCATAACCAAGTTCTCGGGCCTTTTTCTCGGCCAAGCGACGGACCATCCCGCGCAAAAATAGCGGTGCTCTCTCTAGGCGCTTAGAGGCCTCATCCGTCCAATGGACATCTGTTCCGACCGCATCCTGGGAATCTGGTGAGTTCATGATGAGCGTCCTGTCATGACTGGTTCAGGAGTTCCTTCAATTCCTTGCCGGCTTTGAAAAATGGCACCTTCTTGGCAGGGACCGCCACGGTCGCCCCGGTCTTGGGATTCCGCCCTTCTTTCATTCGGCGAGCCCGCAACCGAAAACTGCCGAACCCTCGAATCTCCGTCTTATCACCGTTCTTCAACGAATCACGCACACAGTCGAAAATCGTATTGACGACGACTTCCGCCTGCCGCTTCGTCAAGGTAGTGATCTGTTCGGATACGCGCTCGATGATTTGGGCCTTCGTCATATTGGACCCCCCTTTCGTGCTGATGAATCCATCCCTGCGTCGGTCCGACCGCCCTAGAACGCCATGAGATACTTCAGACCGACCCCCGAATAAAAGTCCAACTTGGGGAAGAGTATCGACAATCGCGAATCGATCAATTCTCTGATCGAAAATCGCCGGCGCGGCTCAATGACTTTCGGCTCGCCCTCGATGCCGGCCACATCCGCCGCAAGCTGGATGGCATCCTCGAGATCACCGAGTTCGTCCACCAGCTTTGAGCTTTTAGCCTGACGGCCCGTGAAAATTCGGCCATCGGCCAAAGCCTGCACATCCGCTAACTCCAGCCCTCGCCCTTCCGCCACCGCCTCAATGAACTGCTTATGGACATCGTCCATGACAGATTGGAGCAATGCGTGTTCTTCATCACTCATCTTCCGGAGCGGCGATCCAACATCCTTAAACCGTCCACTTTTGATCACGACACCTTCGACCCCGATCTTCTTGAGTAACCCTTCGACGTTGGCCATCTCCATGATGACCCCGATGCTCCCCGTCAACGT
>JBBRRM010000014.1:0-17364 GCA_038275915.1 Nitrospirales bacterium | reverse complement strand
CTGAGTGCAGCACGGATCGGATCGTGTCCTATATCCGCCAATACTTCAAGAAAGCGACCAGCGGGCATGGCTACGGGCATGCCATTCTTGCACTGCCACACTTCCTGGTCGTGCATCTCCCAGAAGCTGGTCGAGTGGGAGCATCAAAGGGTTGGACTTCGAAGGAGTATCGCGACGCCCTTCGCACAGTAGATAAGGCCATGCACTCTGTGCTGGACATCTATCACGAGCATGCGTTGACCAACCGGACGACCTTGTTCGTGACGTCGCTGAGCGCCGAAGGACGGGATGCGAGTCAAGAACAGGCTGACGCGGCGGCTCCGATGGTTCCGTGGATTGCTTCGGGTGTGGGGATTAAACCTGGCCACGCCATTCACCAGCCGGTCTCTATTTTGGACACTGGCGCGACGGTGATGCGGACGTTGGGATTGCAGACCCATACTGAATGGGAGAGTCATGCTGTGGAGGAAATTTTTCAGGCTGCCTTTACCGCGGCCCCGCGGGGATCTTCGGAATAGGTCGCGCGATGCAGAGTCTGAAATGGTATATGGGCTGCTGGTTGCTCGGAGGGTTGCTCGGTCCCGCAATAGTCATCCAGTCGGCCACAGCCGGTCAGCCGGCTGCCTACACGCAGGAACATGCGATCACGATTGACGCGACCATCATTACTCCTCAATCCTGGTGGCAGGTGCCTGGTGTCACCCCATCGATCTATTCGTCGGATCCAGAGTCGATGGATGCCTATAAGACGACTGAGTCCCGCTCCCTCAAGCTGAAGCCGGGAAAATATAAATTTGGAACTTTTACGTTTGATTTTCCGTTTACGGTAAATCTGGATGGAAAGCTGGAGTTTGCTCATTCGCTCGACCAATGTGTGGAAGGACGAGCGACCCAAACTTTAATCATTCGCTGCAGCCGAACCTATCCGTACGGCGGCCAGCGCGATCAGTACTATAAGTAGAGGAGCGGTACCAATGGCCCAGGCGCTTGATGATTTATTAGAAGCACTCGAGGATGTCGACGACGCGACCCGCGAGGAAGCGTCCAAGGCCCTTGCCGAACTCGCTGACCCAGCCACGCTGGACGCGCTTGTCGGTGCCTGTGAAGACGAATATTGGGCTGTGCGGGCCAATTCGGGCTGGGGTGTGGCCAAGATCGGCGGCCCCAAAGCAGTGGAAGCGCTCGTCGTCCTATTTAACGACTCGACCATGGATGTACGGAACGATGCCGTCGCGGCCATGGCCTCAATGGGAGCCGTAGTGGTGGATCGCCTGATCACCGCCTTGAAGGATGAACGGTGGCGTGTCCGCGAACATGCTGCAAAAACCTGTGGAGAAATGAAAAGTTCGAAGCCCGTCGAGGCCCTCATGCTCGTCTGTCGAGATCGCGATGGTGCCGTGAAGAGTGCGGCAGCAGAGGCGCTAGGGAGGATCGGCGATCCGCGGGCGATCCCGGTCCTGATTAAGCTATTCCGTGATCCTTCGAAAACGGTGCGAGAAACTGCCGGAACCGGGCTCATCTCGATCGGCCAGCCTTCGGTCGATCCATTGATCGAGTGTCTCAAAGATAAAGATTTTGTTGTCCGGTGCCACGCCGCCCGCGCACTCGGTGGGATGACCACCGACTATCAAATCGGTCGAACCTGGGTGCGGGACTCTAAAGTCGTCGATGTGCTGATTGCCACGCTCAAAGATCCGGATCGAGCCGTCCGTGAAGATGCCACGATCGCCCTGGGGCAGATCGGCGACCCCCGCGCAATCGATGCCTTGATCGAGGCGATGAAGGATGGCGTGGTGAAGCGGCATGCCATTGCATCGCTCGGTATGATCGGGGACCCCCGCGCCTTGCCTCCGGTACTTGATGCGTTAAAAGGGAAGGGTATTCGACAGGACGGGACCCCGACCCCTGGCTGTATCGTCAGTGAAGACGCGTTTATCAAGGAAGCGGCGGCGACGGCTCTCGGTCAGTTCCGCGATCCGCGTGTCATCCCCGACTTGATTATGCTGTTGAAGGATGGCGTTTTGCGTGAAAAGGCCAGTGCAGCCCTGGCCACGATTGGAGATACGGCGATCGAGCCGCTGATTGCCTTTCTGTACGACCCCAAAGCATCCGAAGTCGTCAAAGAAGGGGAGCGGGTACTTTCCTATGCGTCAGTCCGGCTCACGGCCAAGGACGCCTTGCGGCAATTGACGCTTGAGACACTTGAAAAGTTGGGATGGATGCCGGCGCCGGAAGACATGACCGTCAATTCGAGCGTGGTAGACAATGCCCGGGTTGACATGCCCCTTGGGGATACAGGCCGCTTTGGCCCTTCGGGTGATTTTGCCCAAAACGGCTGATAGGGGCCAGATGCCCGTCGATTGGGTCACCCATTTTCAGGATCGAGGTCAGGCGTGGCAGACGCGGTAGCCGAGCAGATTGCGGCTCTCAAGGACGAAGATTGGGCGATTCGCGAAGAAGCCGCCACCATGCTTGGAACCTTTCGGGATCCGAGGGCTGTGGTGCCATTGGTCTCCGTTCTTCGCGATGGTGATCGCGCAGTTCGCGATGCGGCTATCGGCGCGCTTCTGGCTATCGGAGAGCCAGCTGTGACGACGCTAGGTGCCTGCCTCTCCGATCCAGTGCTCACAGTTCAGGAGTTGGCCTCGTCGGTCCTGGCCACCATTGCCGATGCGCGAGTTCTTACCCCGCTGATGGCAGCGCTCAGGAGTCCCGATTGGATCGTTCGGATGCATGCGGCCAAGGCGTTGGGTCGGATTAAAGACCCGGGAGCAGTGGCCCCGCTGGTGCCGCTGTTGCAGGATAAAGTGAAAGCCGTGCGGGAGGAGACCTCGACAGCCCTCGCGGCCATTGGGGAAGCGGCTCTGTCATCTCTGCTTGCCGCGCTCACCCATTCTGAATGGCTGGTACGGTTGCATGCGGTTGAAGCTCTGGGGAAAACACGGTCTCCTGAGGCTGTGCATCCTCTGTTGTCGGTGCTGTTCAATGATCGGGATGCGGCAGTTCGTGAGGATGCGATTCGCGCGCTTGGTCAAATCGGAGATGCGCGTGCGCTGGAGTTTCTCGTGACCGTGATGAAAGAACCGGGGCTCCGGCCGCTCGCGGTTGAGGCGTTGGGCCAGATCGGCGATCGTCGTGCGGTGCCGGTGTTGATCAACGTGCTTGAGGGAGTGGGTCGACCGGCCGTATCGCGCGCGATCGAGGGCTGCGGCGATCAGTGGGACGAAGAAATGCTGACGTTGACAGCGGCCGTGAGAGCGTTAGGCGCAATTCGAGACGAGGCGGCCGTCCCGTCGCTTATGAAGGCGCTCCACCATACGGTGACGCGAACAGAAGCCGCCTTGTCACTGACTCGATTCGGATCCGCCGTGATTGCACCGTTGCTGGCCGTGCTGGCACACGAGTCGGATGACAATATTCGTTATCACGTCAAAGAGACGTTGGCCAAAGTGGGCTGGCGGGCTGGTCGTGTATAGCAAGCAAAGGCGAACGAGTATGGAACCTCAAAGGCTGTAGGCACAGATCCCTCCGTGTCTATCGCCGCTGACACTGTGCCTGTTTTGAAAGTAAATATGTCGAAGGAAAGTATTGAAACGCTGGTATCCGAGCTGGTCCATGAAGAGGACTGGCGACGGATGCGGGCAACAGCGGCCTGCCTATCAGGGGGACCCCGCGCGGTTCAGGCGTTGGTGCAGGTGTTGAACACCGGTTCGCCGACATTGAAAGCCGAGGCGGCGGCTATGCTGGCGCGTGTGAACGATCCTCAGGCCGGCGTCCCGTTGGTCGGTTTACTGCGCGATGAGGATGAGGCTGTCCGCAAGGCCGGCGCGTCAGCCTTGGAACACATGGCGGGCGTGCTGGATGAGACCACCGCAGCGGCGCTGGCGTCGCTGCTCTATGCCTCGAAAGACGAGGGAATTCGCGTGGCGGCCTCGCAACTGTTGGGGGTCATTCCGAATGCGATCGCGCCGCTCTGCGAGATGCTGACCCATCAGGATCCGGAGGCACAGATCATGGCCGCGAAGATGTTGGAGCATCTTCTCGACCCCCGTTCGGCGGACGCGTTTATCAATGCGATGGGGCAGCCGGCCGTGTGCGACATTGCCGTGCGGACGCTGAAGAAGCTGAGTGCGATTCGTGAGCGCATCGACGAGGTGTTTGACGCGCTTCGCGCAATTGAGGAGTTAAGCGAACGGGAAGAGGCTCGCATGAGCACCGTAATCAATCTCCTGGCCATTGGGCGTCCGAGCGTGGAGATTTTGATCGAGTATCTGGAAGATGACGATTGGCTGGTGCGGGAAGCTGCGGCCGACTTGCTGGGGAAGATCGGCGATGTCCGCGCGGTTGAGCCCCTAATGCAGCGATTGCGGATCGACAAAGATACGGGCGTGAAGGAACTGGCAATGAAATCATTGGGCTTGATCGGTGATGCCAGGCCTGCCCAACTCTATATCGAGGCGATTCCCATTCGACCCCTGCGGGTCTATGCCATGGAGGCCTTGGCTAAGGTAAAAGATGTGGAAGTGTTGCGGCCTTATAAGGAGTTGTTCGATCGGTTGAGGACGGACCGAGACGGCCTGGTCGCGTATAATTCCGGGTTGATCGCCGACAAATTGGAAGCGCTCGACGGGACGCCTGTCGGGACTCAGGGAGGGCAGGACGACAATGAGTGACGATGTGCAGGCTGAACGGATCGAACAACTGATCGGGGCTCTTCGGGACGACAATGAAGCGCTCCGCGATCATGCAATTGCCAGTTTGAGTCAAGTAGGTGAGGACGCGGTGGGACCGCTGATCGGGCTCATGGCGGACGAGGATGTCCTGATTCGGGAAGCGGCGACCAGCGCCATTGTGCGGATTGGGCCGTCCGTGGTCGATCCGTTGATCGAGGCGTTGGAGGACGATGAATGGTCGATTCGCGAGCAGGCTGCGTCGGGATTGGGGAAGCTGAAAGATCCTCGGGGCGTCGATCCCCTCGTGAAGGCGCTAAAGGACACAGATGGCGCAGTGCGAACCGCCGCGGTGTGGGCGCTAGAGCGTATCGGCGATGCGCGCGCGGTGCCCGGGTTGATCGAGGCGCTGACCGATAACACGGTGCGGGAGGACGTGGCGCGCGTGTTGAAGAAGATCGGAGATGCACGGGCCGTAGACGCCTTGATCGATGGACTGCTGGGCAATAATTGGATGGTGCGGCGCCATGCGGCTGAAGCCTTGGGCAAGATCGGTGATGCTCGCGGAGTCGACCCGTTGATCGAATCGCTCAAGGATGAAGACTGGCTTGTGCGGCGGAATGCCGCGGAGTCGCTCGCGCGGCTCGGGGCGAAGCAGGCGATTGATCCCTTGCTCCCTCTCCTCGAAGATGAGAATACGATGGTGCAAGAAACAGTAGAAGGTGTGTTGGCGAGTTTCGGGTGGAAAGCGAAGCCGTAATCTTTATTTCGACGTAAAGGACACAAATCATGGCGGATGAAGCTCCTCCAAAGCTGATTCAGATCGGTCCGAAGGGCGGCGCGAAGAAGGACGGGTTCAATCTCGTCACGGAACGGGTCGTCGCGGTGAACCCTGAGACAAAGCAGCTCGAAGTCGAACTATTGGCCTACGACGGCAAAACGGTCGTGCTGGACGTTGATGACGAGGCGCTTGAAGAGCTGAAGCAGCTCAAAGTGGGGGACGGTGCCACGATCCGCGTCGTCGAAGAAGGTGGACGACGGATTGCCAAGAGCTTTCGGATTCGTGCAAAGGATCCCAATGCGGCGCGCGCTGACGCGATGCTCTTGGATCTCAAGGATAGCCACTGGCTGAACCGAAAGTATGCGGCTGAAGTGCTGGGTGAACTCAAAGAAGTTCGCGCCGTGCGGCCGTTGGTCGATGCGTTGGCGGATGAAGTGGGCGATGTCCGGCAGCGCGCCTATGACTCCTTGATCAAGATCGGCGGGCCGGCGGTGTCATCGCTGGTGCCCTTGCTGGTGTCGGAGGAAGACGAGGTCAGACAATCCGTGACGGAAATCATCCGTAAAATCGGAAAGCCCGCGGTCGAGCCGTTGGCCACGGCACTTGCCGAGGCCGACGACCGTCTGAAGACGCGAGTGATGAAGGTATTGGACCGGATGGGGTATAAGCCGAAGGTCAAAGATGAGACGAAGGCCGAAGTGCCTCGACTTACGTAGTGCCGGTATCGGTAGCCGGCGAAGGGGCCTTGCTGGGTCTGCCGACAGAAATATGACGGAAGCCAAAGGCGGCGACCCGATCGGGCTCATAGACATTCCGCAAGTCGAAGAAGATGGGTTGGCGCAAGAGCGTTTTCAGTCTGTCGAAATCCAGGGTTCTGAACTGGTTCCATTCGGTCATGAGGATCAACGCGTCCGCTCCCTCTGCTGTCTCGTAGGCATCTTTGCAGGGAATGAGGCCGGAGACTATCCGACAGGCCTCTTCCAGCGCGGCGGGATCGTAGGCGCGAACCGTAGCGCCCTGCATCATGAGTTCCTGCGCAATAGCCAGGGCCGGTGCATCCCGTAGGTCGTTTGTATTGGGCTTGAAAGACAACCCCAACATCGCGAACGTCTTTCCCTTGAGCTCTCCAACCGAACTCTTGATCTTTTCGACCATCCGGCCTCGTTGCTGTTCGTTGACGAGGGCGGCCGCGCTGGCAATCTGCATGGGGTAGCCAACTCGCTCTCCCGTTTGTACAAGGGCAGCCAGATCTTTCGGGAAGCACGATCCACCGAACCCCGGTCCTGCATGGAGAAACTTCGATCCAATCCGGTTGTCGAGCCCCATTCCTTTCGCAACCATCTGCACATCGGCGCCCACCCGCTCGCAGACCGTCGAGATTTCGTTGATAAATGAAATTTTGGTAGCGAGGAATGCGTTGGAGGCGTATTTGATCATCTCCGCAGTCGGGATATCGGTGACGACGAACGGCGTTTCGATCAGATACAGCGGCCGGTATAAATCCTTCATGATCGCCACCGCCTGCTCGCTGTCCGCACCGATGACAACCCGGTTTGGCCGCATAAAATCTTCGATGGCAGACCCTTCACGAAGAAATTCCGGGTTGGAGACAATGTCGAACCTGAACCTGCCTGATTGATTGGCATTGATCACTTCACGCAGCTTCTCCCCGGTCCCCACCGGAACGGTCGACTTGGTGACGATGACCTTGTACCCTGTCATGGTTCGGGCAATGCCGCGACCCACTTCTTCTACATACGACAGGTCAGCCGATCCATCCGCCCGGGGTGGAGTTCCAACTGCAATGAAAATGACGAGAGCCTTGTCGACGGCTTTGGCGACATCGGTGGTAAAACTGATCCGGTTCTCTCTGATTCCTTTAGCGACGAGTTCCGTAATCCCCGGTTCATAGAAGGGGACATCGCCCTTCTCAAGTCGGGCGATCCGCTTGGCGTCGGTATCCATGCAGGTCACGCTGACACCGAACTCTGAAAAACAGGCTCCTGTTACCAATCCAACATAGCCTGTTCCAATTACACTGATATGCATCGGTTCTGTCCTCCTGTAACCAAGAATGATCTTGGCCGAGTATAACAATGGTCCCGGAGGCGAGCAACGAAGTTTTAGAATGCTGCCTTCATCGGGAGGAGTCGCTCGTTGACACGTGCAGGGAGGGCTGAGTACTATTTGCTCCCTCCACCGCATGGAGCCTGTCGTATGGCGATTCGGAGTGGACCTCTTCAGCGACCTCTCGCCGTGATGATGTGCCGAACCTTGTGCACCATCAGTCCGGACGCGACGTTATTGGAGGCGGCCAGACTCATGCGTGATGCGAAGGTCGGCGCGTTGCTGGTGTGTGAGAATGGCCAGTATAGCGGTCTCGTTAGCGAATCGGACTTGGTTCGCAAGGGAATGGCCGAATCGCGCCCTGTTCATGAGACGTTGGTCCGTGCGGTCATGAGCAGCCCATTGTTGTCGATCGATTGTGCGAGTTCAGCTCACGAGGCGAGTGAGAAAATGGCGGAACATGGAATCCGGCATCTGGCGGTTTCCGACGACGTGCAGATCGTCGGGATGATCTCCGTCCGCGATCTCTTACGCTACTTCAAAAACTGGGGCGGTCTGTGATCGCCTGGAGGATCGGCGCAACATCGGATCGTCTCGATATCATGCGTGATGTTGCCCCATGAGTTCTGAGAGCCGGCCGTCTCCTACCCCCCGATGGTTTCTTCTGATGACGGCGCTGCTGACCGGTGCGGTCGTCATGGCCCTCGAAATCCTGGGCAGCCGGCTCTTGGCTCCCGTCTTCGGAAACTCACTGTTTGTCTGGGGCGCGTTGATCGGGGTGATACTTGCCGCAATGAGTGGCGGGTATGCCTTTGGCGGCCGGGCTTCCGACCGGTACCCCGGCGCTCACGTGTTAGCCGGTCTGCTGCTGTTCTCCGGAGCCTGGACGTTTCTTATCGCTTGGCTTGGCCAGCCGGTGCTCTTTAAGGTGGCGGCGGTAATTGAAGACCCTCGGTGGGGCCCCTGTGCTGCCGCAGCTCTGCTCCTGGGTCCGCCTGCGTTTGGCTTGAGCGGGGTGCTGCCGGCCATGTTGCGATTGGCCGTGTCAGATCTGGAGTATTTTGGCCGACATACCGGTCGGATGATTGCGCTCTCGACCATGGGAAGTTTGGCGGGAACGTGGGGGACGGCGTTCTTCTTTTTGTCCTGGATCGGTAGCCAGGCGCTTGTCGCGTGGCTCGGGGCGATTCAGGTAGGGCTTGGTCTCTGGTGGTTGATCAGGGGGACGTCCGCACGACCGGTCGTGGTCGGCGCGCTCTTGTTATGCGTCGGAGGTCTTGGGGCTGGTGCCTTGTCTCCGATCCAGACATTGAAGGCGCCGGTCTATCAGGAAGACAGCCCCTACCAACAAGTGAGGATTCGCGAGGACGATCTCTTTCGCTACCTCGTCCTGGACCGGACCTTTCATGCAGTCATGTGGAAGGCTGATCCTGTCGCCTTGTTTCTTCCCTATAGTCAATTGATGGTTTCGTCGCTGGCTTTGGTGCCTGAGCCTAGGCGGGGCCTGATCCTTGGCCATGGAGGCGGCTCGTTGGCGAAGTGGCTTGCCCATCGATGGCCTGAACTTGAGCTGGATGTGGTCGAGTTCGATCCCGTGGTCGTCCGAATGGCCGAGGAATATTTTTCTTATCAGCCACCTCCCCAGCACCATGTACACGTTCGGGACGCCCGAGTCTTTCTGAGTTCCACAAAGCTGACGTATGACCTGATTTGGGTCGATGCATTTGCCCGACACATGATTCCGTTTCACCTGACCACGGTGGAGTTTTTTGCAGAACTGCGAGCCCATCTTTCGCCGAGTGGTATTCTGGCAGTGAATTTATCCTCGTCTGGTGAGGGAGGAGACGTGTTGCGGGCCAATGCAGTTGTGCAAACGATGACGCGGTCGTTTCCCCACGTCGAATCCTTTGCGGTCAAAGGGCCTTGGAAATCTGCTCAGACGCGATCGGAGAATCTTATTTTTTTTGCCGGCGCACCCCTCGAACAACAGCACGCATTCCACACCATCGTGACCAACGTGAACAGATTGGTGGAGCAACAACGTCTTCCATTCGAGGCCCGTGATCTATTGGGAACTCATCGATCCCAACCCTGGGAGCCAGGCGTCGTCTTAACTGATGACTATGCTCCCTACGATCTCTTAATAGGGTCTGCGGTTCAGGAGACAGAGCCTGACGCAGGGCGTTCGCACTAAGCTATTGAAATGATTGTGAGTTGCTCGCTGATGGGAGTGGCTTACAGGACGGCGGAGTTCATTAAGAACTAAATTAACGTTCTTGCTTCCGTTTTCGTCGCTATGCTATAAGGTGCCTCCTAAAGAGAATACAGGCTGTTACGATATGGATCTGATTGGCTCAGGCAGAGAAGTAGTTGTCAGTAAGGTCAGGCTAGCAGGGCCTGGCGATAGTTATTTACCAACCTAATCACATCTCTTCTTCTTTATCTTAAGGAGGTAGGTCATGGGCAAGACGATGTTAGGGGTCTTCTTCGGCCTCGTGATGGTCGTGGCTGGGGCGTCTGCAGCGTTTGCGCACCAGGCAGGCGGAGTCGAAATCGGGGATTTGGAGACTGGCTCCGTTGTAGGCCAGTCGTTCAAGGAGCTGGACGTCGATGCGCAGCTGTTCGCGATCGAGTTGGGAAACATAAAGGCATGGTATCCACCCGTCACCGTCATCGATTTCAAAGTTCGACCTGGCCGTCCGGTTCTGTTGAAAATCACGAACAATTCAACCACGGAGCACGGCTTCTCGTTGACCGATACGACGACTCAACAGGCACCGACCGTGCTGAACGCGCAGGTGGTCCTCAAGCCTGGGGAGACGAAATACATTGGCATTCCAACCAGCGACTTGTTCTATGCGACGCAGGGAAACACGCTGAAATATCGCTGCCAGCTTCATCCGGCTCACGTCGGTGGCACACTCCTCATGCTCAAGTAGTTTGCTCGCACGAGCGTAGCTGAACTGACAACGCCCCCGTCGCTGGAAAGCGACGGGGGCGTTGTGTTTCCAGGTTCTTTTCCCTTTACGCTTCTACCTCAGCTTGACAGTCTGCTCCTGGTTCAAGCGGAATGTTCTGAACCCCTCTGAGCTCTCCGGCCACGATCAGTAGTAAGAAATGGCTCAAGGTGGGTTCCCTGTCATGCCGATCATTCACAATGGTGTGCACGTCAATGATCATTTCATCCCCGTCCCACCGGCTCTGATTGATTACCCAATAATGACTGGTTGCATCGGGGAACTGTCGAACTACAAACGTTTCGATAATGGTCCCCACATCGTCAGTACTGGTTTGGGCTGATGCGGGCATCGAGAGTATGGCGTAGAGTGCGCTAATGATGATCCATTGATGCCGCATGTTTCACCTCCATGGGAAGGGCGAGGAACCATGAGGGGAGAAAACACGGGCGGCTCCATCGGGAGCAGGAAGCCGGGCAGTCATTCACCCGTCACAAAGAGTCTACTCCGGACAAGGGAAGAAATCTATGAAAGGGCTGTTGAGGAAGTGGGATGTCGCAAGAAACAGGAAAACCCTGCTTTTCTTGTGAAAAGCAGGGCCTTCCTAGATCAACGATGATTTAATTGCGTACGCCGCTCCAGACTTTCGCCGCATCGATCGACTTATCCGGGTTGAGCGTCCTCGCCTTATCAAGCAGGACTTCTGTCGGTTCGGGATAAGCCGGATCAGCAATACAGCAATTATCGACCGGGCAAACGGCGGCGCACTGCGGTTCATCGAAGTGTCCGACGCACTCGGTACAGCGGTCGTGTGTAATGATATAAATACTATCGCCGACTCCCTGGCCATCACCCACATGATTGCCCTTCGCTTCCGCGTCGCTGCGAGTTTCAAAAATCGCCTCGTTCGGACATTCGGGCAGGCAGGCCCCACAGGAGATACATTCATCAGTAATCAGCAGCGCCATGACCCTCGCCTCCTTCTCACTACAATAGAGACACACACGGTTGACAAGTCTGCCCCGCCACGACATAGTGCGTGCCGCGACGTGAAGGCCATTCTAGTCTGTCGCTCTTTTCCAAGTCAACAGAACGGCACTTGCTCAGAAGGCCTAGATTCCCTGTGTTAATGGGCCTTTGGGCCCAGGGAATCGTGCCGACTCATGACAGGGAATGTCTATGGCCCCCTTGCAGGTGAGCGATCGAGAGCAGAAAAAGAAGCGCATCATTACGCTCGTCCTCATGGCGATTTTCTTGATGAGCGCTTCCTTTTTTCTCGTTGATCGAAAAGAAGAAACTATCATCGTGGTCTCCTTTCCAAACGGCCGTCAACTCGAGACGGAGGTGGCGGATACGCCGGAGAAGCTGCTCTTCGGTCTCGCCTTTCGCGAGACGTTGCCAGAGAATGGTGGAATGCTTTATATCTTTGAGTCGACCGGCCAGAACCACATCTGGACGAAAGAGTATCGGTTTCCGGTGGACATCATGTGGATTGATGAAAGCCATCATATTGTGGGGCTCAAGGAACAGGTCGCTCCCTGCCGGGAAGAGGAGTGCCCCAAGTATAGCTCCTCTCCAGAATCGGTCCGCTATGCCATTCAGACAGAAGCGGGCTTCGTCAGGAGAGAAGGGATTACTGTGGGGCTGGAATTGAAATATACACTTCGGATGTAATGCGCCCGGGAGCCTTAGTCGAAAGCATGAAGAGAGGAGTGCCGTAGCATGCTAGAGGGGTTTCAATCCGTCGCCCTGGTCAATGAGCTCCTGCCCGGACAATCTAAAGTCGTCATGGTGAACAATCGAGAGATTGCCCTCTTCAATATTGAGGGGACGTATTTTGCGATTCACAATCTTTGTCCCCATGAGGGCGGTCCTTTGTGTGAGGGACGTGTGAAGGGCTTTGTGGTGGCTTGTCCGTGGCACGATTTAGCATTCGATGTTCGAAACGGGCAGGGGACGGACGGAGGTGGATATTGTGTGGGGAGTTATGACGTACGGGTCGAAGGAGCGGAGATTTTTGTCGGGCCTCGGCGAAAGCCATAGCATGACGAGACTGAAGAGGAGTGGGTTGCCGCGCAACTAACGATGAGTACGACATCCATCCATGACCATGATGGTTCCACACACTCGGATGGGGCCAAATTAATTGAAACGACCCTTGAACATCCCGTCCAGATTCATCTCTGGGAAGATAGGACGCGAGGGGAGCTCTGGGTTCCCATCTATGATCCGACAGGGCTCGCCCTGTTGGCGGACGACTACCTTCGCATTGCCGGGAATAATGCGGTCGATAATGGACAGCGGACCTTCGAGTTCAAGGTCGTCAGGCCGGGAACCCACCGGCTGTTGTTTGAAAAGCACTTGGGCTGGAAATTCACCGCCGAAGATCGGCGTGTCTTTGACGTGACGGCATCTGATTCTTTGTCCCGGGGGAGCGCGTAATCGTGCCCGATGTGGCTTTCGTCAACGGAGCGTTCATGCTGCTGGCCGAGGCGAAGATCTCGATTGAAGACCGAGGTTTTCAGTTTGGTGATGGCATCTACGAAGTGGTCCGCACATACAAAGGGCGTCCGTTCGCACTCGATACCCATCTGACTCGAATGGAACGTAGCGCCATGGCGCTTGACCTGACGCAGCCCTATTCGAAATCCGAGTGGACCGACCATGTCCTGGAGGGGATTAGGCGGGCCGTCTATCCTGAAGCTAAAATATATATACAGGTCACCAGAGGCGTCGCTCCCCGTGATCATGCCTACCCGGCTGAAGTGTCACCCACGGTCGTCATGACGGTTCGGGAGTTCTACCCGCTCGACAGATCGGTGCAGAGTGCGGGGGTGGAAGCGATGACGACTGAGGATATCCGATGGGGGCGTTGTGACATTAAGAGCATAAATCTTTTGGCCAACGTTGTTGCGCGGCAGCAGGCTAAACAAGCCCAAGTCTTCGAAGCCATTTTGGTCAAAGCAGGCTTAGTCACCGAAGGGGCGGTCAGCAATGTGATGGTGGTTAAAGGAGGCGTGGTGGTGACAGCTCCCGAAGGGCCGCAGATTCTATCTGGCGTCACCAGAGCCGTCGTATTAGATCTGGCTCTAAGCGAGGGCCTGCCGGTTCAGGAACGCTTTGTCTCAAAAGCAGATCTGTATGACGCGGACGAAGTTTTTCTCTCAGGGACCACGGTCGAAGTCTTGGCCGTGGTCCGCATTGATGGGAAAATCATAGGAGATGGACGGCCTGGTCCGATCACCCAACGACTCGCTACACGCTTCACGAGTCGGGTCGGCTAGCCCCTTGCTTTGGTATAGGTGGCATGCTATGGTTCCGGCACTGGAAGTGGGCTCAGGCCCACTTTTTTGTTTGATCTCTTGTATGAGCTAATCACAGCAACAGGGCTAGGGGTGTCGGTGAAGGAGTCCCGACCGGTCGTCGATCGCATCAGCGAGGTGGTGTCGCCCATCCTCTGGGCATTGGGTTTGGAATTGATCGACGTCGTGTGTGTGGGGCAAGGTGCACGATCAATCGTGCGTGTGTACATTGATAAGCTGGGCGGTGTCACGGTAGAAGATTGCGGGCGTGCACATCTCGCGATCGGTCCTGCCTTGGATGTGGCTGACCCCTTTCCCCATGCGTACACATTGGAAGTTTCCTCGCCGGGCCTGGATCGGCCGTTCAAACGGATTCAGGATTATCGCCGAGCACTGGGGAAACGGGTGAGCGTGAAGCTTCGGCAACCGATTGAGGGACAGTGGCGCGCGATCGGAACGTTGACGGACGTGAATGAACAAGGAGTGACGGTCGTGGTGAGCGATCCGCCCCCTGAGCGAACGGTCAACTTTGAATTCGACTCTATTGCTGAAGCGCGACTTGTCGTCACGTTTTAGGTCGTGCAGTCGATTGCCACGGCATAAGCATACTGCCTGCACCCGAGTGCAGAGGCATACGCTGGAGAGCGAACTATGAATCGAGAATTGATTTCAGTCATCGACGAAATTGGGCGGCAGAAGGGGATCGAGAAGAGTCGAGTGATCGGAGCGATCGAAGCGGCCCTTCAAATGGCCGCCAAGAAACGTTTCGGGCAGACTGAGAATATTCAAGTCGAGATCGACTCCAAGACCGGCGAGATTTCCGTCGTGTCGAAAAAGACTATCGTCGATGCGGTGACCAATCCAAAAACCGAGGTCTCCCTTCAGGAAGCTCGCCAGTTCGACAGCGAGGCAGAGGTCGGTGACGAGATCGGGTCGCTCATCGAGATGAACGACTTGGGACGGATCGCTGCGCAAACTGCCAAGCAAGTGATCTTCCAGAAGGTCCGTGAGGCCGAATGGGAAGCGGTTCAAAAAGAATACTCCACGAGGCAGGGAGATCTGGTCAACGGCATCATTCTCGGGATGGAGCGCCGGAACTATCTGGTGGATCTGGGCAAGACCGAGGCAGTGTTACCGATACAGGAGCAGATCCCACGGGAAACTTATCGTCGTGGTGATCGGGTGAAGGCGATGCTCTTGGAAGTGCGCCGGACGCCGAAGGATGTCCAAGTCATTTTGACGCGGAGTCATCCGCAATTTGTGTCAAAACTCTTCGAGCTGGAAGTGCCCGAGGTGCTTGAAAAAATCGTTGAGATCAAGTCCATCGTGCGGGAGCCTGGCGATCGAACGAAGATTGCCGTCACCTCTCGTGAAAAGGCGGTCGATCCGGTGGGAGCCTGCGTGGGTATCAAGGGATCGCGCGTTCAAGCGGTGGTCCGTGAACTGCGCGGAGAGAAAATCGACATTATTACTTGGACCTCCGATCCGCGCGTCTTTATTGCCGAGGCATTGAATCCCGCGAGCATTGAAAAGGTCGGCGTCGATGAGGAGAAAAAGTCGGCGTTGGTTGTCGTTGCCGATTCCCAGTTGTCGCTGGCGATCGGCAAGAACGGTCAGAACGTGCGGTTGGCCGCTCGCCTAACCGGCTGGAAAATTGATATCATCAGCGCGACGGAATACGAAAAGGAAAAGGCCGAACGGGATAAAGAAATCAAAGCGGCGTTGGCGGAGGAAACCGAAGCGCTGCATCAGCAAGAAGAGGCCCGGGAGCAGGAGTTAAAAGCCCGGGCAGAATCGGAGCCGGATGCCGAATAAATCAGATAAAGAGGAGCAGGTGTCAAATCCTCATGCGCGTTTATGAATTGGCTAAGCAACTTGGGATGGAAAACCGTGATCTCATCCCGGAATTGAAGCGGATGGGTATCACCGTCACGTCACACAGTAGCGCGTTGGATGACGACGTGGTGAAGAAGGCGCTGGAGAAACTCGGCCCGAAATTCAAGACTTCTGCGAAACCGCCGGGGAAGGCGACCGAAGCCGATGCAGGTCGTGGCGAGCGAAGTAAGACCGCGTTGGCGTCTGACCATGGAACGGGAGTTAAAGCCGGGTCGGCCCAGGCAGCTTCGGCGGCGGAAGAGTCCTCCAGGTCCGACAAGCGCCGCATTCTGATCAAGCGCAAAAGGGTCGATGACGCTCCAGCGGAAGAGGGGGCATCTCTACCGCAAGTCGAATCGGGAAGCATAGGCGGAGCGGTAGTCGAGACGCTCCCGCACAGTCCGGTGCCTGCGGCACATCCACAAGCTGAGTCTCCGGCCGTTCCCCATGTTGGCCTGCCCGCGACGCCGGATCAGCCGCATTCTATCGGAACCACCACCGCTCCGGCTCCGACGATTGCAGTCAACCCCGCCATCGTGCCAAGCATCGATGTGGCCACAGGAAAAAAGAAAGCCCTCTCTCTTGAAGAGATTCAAGCAGAGGGTCTGAAAGATAAGGCGAAGAAAGCTCGTAAGCCAGGACGTACGCGGGAAGAAGAAGAGCTTCGGCTTCGTGAAGATGCGGCTCGCTGGCAGGATCTTCGCGCCATTCCAGTGCAGCAACGCCGCGACGACCGCAGCAAGCACGTGCATCACGGGACGTCGGGGGAAGTCACCAAGCCCCGGAGGAAAAGTTTCAAGCTTACGCCGGGCATGACGGTGAAAGAGTTTGCCGAACTGATCGGGCAGCGCCCGGCCGATATTATGCGTAAACTGATGGATATGGGCCAGATGCTCACCTTCAATCAGACCATGAACGTTGATGCGGCTATGATCATTGCGGAGGAGAACGGCGTCAAGATCGATGTATCGACGGAGATGGCAGGCGAAGAATTGCTGGATTCCGTCACCCAGTCGGAGGAAGAGGTTCAGCGCGAGCCGCGGCCACCGGTCGTCACAATCATGGGCCACGTCGATCACGGCAAAACCTCGTTGCTCGATGCCATCAGGCAAACGAAGGTAGCGGAAGGCGAGGCCGGCGGAATTACGCAGCATATCGGCGCCTACACCGTTGCGGTACGCGGGAAGCAGGTCACGTTCCTGGACACGCCGGGTCACGAAGCCTTCACGGCCATGCGAGGTCGCGGCGCCAAAATTACGGATATTGTCATTCTCGTCGTGGCAGCAGACGATGGGGTGATGCCGCAAACGATCGAAGCGATCAATCATGCCAAAGCCGCGTCGGTTCCGATTATTGTGGCAATCAACAAGATCGATAAGCCTGGAGCGAACTCCGATCGCGTCAAGAACGCCTTGTCTGAACATGGATTGATTTCCGAGTCCTGGGGCGGTGACACCATCATGGTTGAAGTCTCGGCCAAGGAGAAGACCGGCCTGGACACCTTGCTGGAAATGATTCTTCTGCAATCTGAAGTGCTGGAACTGAAGGCGGATCCGCATCGACTGGCCAAGGGTGTCGTGGTGGAAGCCAAGCTGGAACGAGGGCGTGGCCCGGTGGCGACGGTGTTGGTTCAGAGCGGGACGCTTCGTGTCGGCGATGTGTTCGTCGTCGGGATTTTCAGCGGGAAAGTTCGTGCGCTGATTACGCATACG
>JBBRRM010000013.1:0-17410 GCA_038275915.1 Nitrospirales bacterium | reverse complement strand
GATGCCGCCGGGAAAGGAAAACTGTTTGAATAGGCGCTTCATGCCCTGTTCGTCCTGCGAGATGCTCGGATAGACCTCACTGTAGGTACCTTCCAAGTAGGCGTTCGCCACGAGTCCCGGCCCACCGTGACCCGGCCCGGTGATATACATGACGTTCAAGTCGTATGCTTTAATGACGCGATTCAGGTGGACATAGACGAAATTCAGCCCCGGCGTCGTACCCCAGTGACCGAGCAAGCGAGGTTTGATGTGGGCCAATGTCAACGGCCTCTTCAGCAGGGGATTGTCGTACAGATAAATCTGACCCACGGACAAATAGTTTGCGGCTCGCCAATAGGCCTGTATGTTGTTGAGCAGAGCTGAACTCAGTGGTTTCTTTTCGGTCTGGCGCATTGTTTCCTCATGATACTGATGGATTTGCGTGCTGTCCTTCAGCCTGCAGCTGAAGCACAGCACGTGCAATCTGACTCTCTTCATCGGTGTGGATGACACGCACGGTCACCCTGCTGGCCTCGCTCGAAATGATCGCGGCGCCGGCTGTATTACGAGATTCATCTAATGAAATGCCCAGGAATTCCAAACCCGCACAGATGCGCGATCGGATGACTGCCGAATTCTCACCGGTACCAGCGCTGAAGACGAGCGTGTCCAGCCCTCCCAATGCAGCGGCAAATGAACCGACCCATTTCTTGGCCTGGTAGCAGAACAGCGCCACGGCTTCCGCCGC
This sequence comes from Nitrospirales bacterium, assembly GCA_038275915.1. Classification (GTDB taxonomy): domain Bacteria; phylum Nitrospirota; class Nitrospiria; order Nitrospirales; family Nitrospiraceae; genus Palsa-1315. Next base: position 16,683 of record JBBRRM010000013.1, on the reverse strand, counting down.
TCGTGGATCGTTGGCTTCGTTTGCCAAGAGATCCCGCAAGTCCGAACTGGTCTCCGACAGCCCGAGTAATCCCGATTGCCGATTGACCATCGTATGGAACTGCTCAATAGTCATACCCTCCGTCCTCGACAAATACGACAGGAGGCCGGGGTCGAGGTCGCCGGAACGAGTGCTCATCGGCAATCCTGCCGTGGGCGTAAAGCCCATGCTCGTATCAATGCACCTGCCTCTTTGGACGGCGGCCATGCTCGCCCCATTTCCCAGATGAGCGAGAATGACCAGGCCCTGCGTCTCATGAGCCGCAATACGCGTGAGTTCCTCCATCAAATAGGCATAGGAAAGGCCATGAAACCCGTACCGCCGCACGCCGGCCTCATCATACCGCCTGGGGATTGGCAAGAGGCGTGCGACGCGCGGCATGGCGCGATGAAAGGCGGTGTCGAAGCAAGCGACCTGCGGCACAGTCGGATACCGCCGGCCCAACGTCTCGATCAGTTCAATCTCGGCAGGCAGATGTTCCGGATCATAGGGGCTGAGCCGCCTCAGTTCAGCCATGACTTCCGATGTGAGGCGTTGCGGCTCGCTATAACGAGGGCCGCCGTGCACCACGCGATGCCCGATGGCCACGAGGTCCGTCATCGTCACCTTCTGCTCCAACCAGACCATGAGGGGCTCGACACAATCCTTGTGGTGCGCAGCCCGGATTGTCCTGTGTTCGATGGTTCCGCCGGCCACATCCGTGAGGGCCAGCGTTCCTTCCGGAAATCCGATTCGCTCGACCTTGCAGGACACAACGCGGGTGAGAAGGGCACCAATCTGGAAGAGCGAACACTTGAGGCTCGAGGACCCTGCATTGATGGCGAGGATGACACCGCCCGCGCGATGCCCGGAATCGCGCGGACTCATGGTACCTCTCACGCCGACCCCGGCTTCTTCGCCACAGACGCCTGCCCCAACCGATAGGCATTGTGGAGGTATTGGGCGACCATGCGCTGCGTATTGAAAAACGCTCCGTTCAATGCAATCGCGTGCCGCATGATCTCCCAAAAACGTTCTTGCTCTTTATAAAAACAAGGCAAGATTTTCTCTTCCAGTTTTCCATAGAGTTCTGATGCATGACGGGCATCCATACCGGGTTGGGGATCCAGGCTTGCCTCCACCCGATCGCCGATCGACCAGCCTGTCACACCTTCGAGGTGGCCCTCGATCCACCAGCCGTCAAGCACACTCAGGCTCGGTACGCCGTTCATCGCCGCCTTCATCCCACTCGTCCCTGATGCCTCCATCGGCGGCAACGGGGTATTGAGCCACACATCGACCCCGGCAATGAGCAGTTTGGCCACATCCATATCGTAATTACTCAGGTATGACACCTGGATGATACCCTGGAGCGCATCGCGCATCGCGTGGATGTGCACGATCAGCTCCTTGCCTTCGCGATCACACGGATGGGCTTTGCCGGCAAAGACGATCTGGATCGGCCCGGCCACCCGCACAATCTTCTTGAGCCGGTCAAGGTCCTGAAAGATCAGGCCCGCACGTTTGTACGCGGCAAACCGGCGGGCGAATCCTATCGTTAATACCTCGCGATCGAATCCCGCATTCGACTCCCGATTCACATGCTCGACCAACGTGCGTTTGGCGTCCACATGGGCCGCCCAGATCTCCGCGACGGGAATGCCCACGGCATAGCGAAGCGAGAGTTGATCCCGCCGCCAGTCCGGCAGATGGTTATCAAAGAGCTTCTGGAAGGACGGAGCGGTCCATGTCACCGCGTGGACTCCATTGGTAATAGAATGGATCGGATAGCCGGGGAACATGCTGTGCGAGACTTCCCCATGCTTCATCGCGACTCCGTTGATGTACCGAGAACCCCGCAGGGCTAGTTGCGTCAGATTCAACTTCTGATCGACACCGCAGACCTTCAGCAGTCCGCACAGGTGATCTCCCAGCACCCGTCGAGCGAGGTCCGCGGGAAATTGATCGTGACCGGCCGGCACGGGTGTATGGGTCGTAAAGACACACTGTTCACGGACGGATTCGATGAGATCGGCCGGTACGGCCTCTGTCTGGCCCCGTACAGCCAGTTTCTCTTCCATCAGCGCCAGCACGAGCAGGGCGGCATGCCCTTCATTCATATGGAACCGGAGAATGTCCTGGTATCCGAGCGAACGCAACAGGCGGAGCCCCCCGATCCCCAGCATCACCTCCTGACACAAGCGATAATGGTCGTCGCCCCCGTAGAGCACATCGGTGAGGGTCCGGTCCCAGGGCTGGTTCTCTTTCACATTTGTATCGAGCAGATACACCGGAATGACACACCCGGACTCACCCGTGACTCGATAACGCCAGGCCCTGACTTGGACCGTGCGACCTTCGATGTCGACCGTGGCCTGCTCGTTGATCAGTTCTGCGAAATCATTGACTGGCCATGCGACGGGTTCCTCGCTTTGTCGGCCGTGAGCATCTACACGCTGAAAAAAGTACCCTCGCCGGTGCAGCAAGGACACCGCCACCATCGGCACTTCCAGGTCGGCGGCTGAGCGAATCGTGTCGCCGGCAAGCACCCCGAGCCCTCCCGAATAGGTCGGCATTCCGGACTCAAGGCCGATCTCCATGGAAAAGTACGCGACGCGCGGTGGTTGCACCATCAGTAGTCCCCTCAGTGACATCCTTATTGCACTATGAACGAACAGGCTGCAAACAAACTATGTCACACGCGAGAACGTCGATCATCCGCATGTGTGGCACAACAGGAAAATACTCCCGCAAGATGTTCAAAAAGGCCAGACGTCTCACCGCCCAACCCCGGCAGATATTTCACCCACCCGCCCCTGAGTCTGCCAAGACAGCCTCTTCACCCTGGGACGCGCCTTGTCCCGGGCAAGGCTGAAGCGAACTACCACTCATATGGGGTGGGTGGGTTTTTCCCTACGGCGCGCGTCCAAGGTGGGCCTTCGGAGGCCGCGCGTTGCGCGAGCACGGGGATCGTCCCACCCACCCCGCCCATTTTCAGCATTCTGCTAACTCAACGTGGAATGAATCCAGACGCCCACGTAATGCGTAATCGCAATCACACAGACGCCAATGACCAAATGCTCCGCGATAACTGTCCACGAGGCAGTATGCTGTGCCTGGGCGAGGACGTAGCTGAGCAAGGCGAGCAAAGAAAGGCCCCACACCACGCTCACCATTATGGCCTCCTCTAGGGGCAATAGCAGCACCGGCACGACAAAGGTCAGCGCGATCAGGAACTTGGTCACGAACGTGGCAATCGTGGACTCCCAGATCTCCAACACATTTCCGTGATTTTTGGACTCCTCCGCAATGTGAATGCCCAGTGCATCGGACAGCGCATCGGCAACCGCAATGGTCACAATGCCCCCGATGACCGCCAGCCGTGAATGTGTCCCGGCTTGCAGCCCGACCATGAGCCCCAGCGTCGTGATCACCCCGGACGTCAATCCAAAGCTGAATCCGGCCTTGAGTGATTGCTTCATTGCGGGCAGCCAGTCCTCTGGCCGACGGAAACACAACCGCTGAGCCAGCCGGCAACCTCACTCACGAGTTTATTGGCTGCCTGATTTGCTGCAACCGCCCCGCCATAGGCATCCTCAGTCGACGCCTCCTCGACCGCGTTAAACAGGCGGGTAGCGAGTACCAGATAATCAGGCAACTTGATCATTTGTATTCGCAGCGCGATGCGTACCGGACTCGGTTCTGCAGAAAATCTTGCAGAAGCAGTAACTGGTCGATCTCCACGCGTTAGTTGCCACGCACGGATGTCGGCATCGGACCAACCGCTCGCCAAGAGCCGGTCTTTTCGAGGGCCTGAACCAGTAAAGGGATCAACATCCTGACAGGGGAGTCCGTCCATTGATGTGTCGCCTGATAGCTCACTTCGTAGGGCCGATGCGAGCCCAACTTGGAAGATCAACTCACGCAACCGGGGCCACGACAAGCCAGCTAACGCGCGCTCAAGATCCGGCAGATGCTGGATCGTCGACGGACCGCTACAGTGCACCGCGCCATCGTCACCGATCGTGATACTCGCCCGTTCCACAGGCAACGCCGGTGACATAAATATCACGTTGTCCTCACACTGAAAGACGCTGTCGGGCCGGGATCCATTAATGTCTGCCCACAATGGCCCTCAGATCTGCCCCGCTGATCACCTCTTGATCGAGCAATGTTGTGGCCCCCTCGAGCAGCGCGGCTTTCTGCTCCGCCAGCAGCCGTTTCACGCGTTCGGATTGCTCATCGATAATACGGCGCACTTCACAGTCGATCTCTCGAGCGGTCTCCTCCGAGTAGTCCCCTTTCTCCTGAGACGTCTGGATTTGCATGAAGAAGGGCTGACGTTCCCGGTCGAGTGTGACGGTGCCAAGTTTGTCGCTCATCCCGTAGGATTTGACCATGCTCTTGGCAATGTCCGTGGCCTTAACCAGGTCGTTCTGCGCTCCTGTGGAGGCCTCGCCGAAGGTGAATTCTTCCGCAATCCGTCCTCCGAGTAAGACGGCAATCTTATTCTCCAACTCCGTCTTGGTCATCAGGAAACGATCCTCAGTCGGAAGCTGAAGGGTATAGCCCAATGCAGCAATTCCGCGAGGGATGATCGAGATCTTCTGGATCGGATCTGCTCCCGGAAATGACAGTGCCACCAATGCGTGCCCCACTTCATGGTAGGCGACTCGTTCCTTCTCCATCTTGTTGAGCACCCGATTCTTCTTCTCTAACCCGGCAACGACCCGCTCCACCGCTTCTTGCAATTCCGGGAGGCTCACCTGCTCCTTATTCCGGCGCACGGCCAAAAGTGTCGCTTCGTTGATAATATTGGCGAGATCGGCGCCCGAAAAACCGGAGGTCATCCCGGCAATCACCTCAAGGTCCGCATCGGGGCCCATGACCACCTGCTTCGCATGGACGCGCAAGATGGCCAGGCGGCCGACCTTATCAGGGCGATCGACCAGCACCTGGCGATCGAACCGGCCGGCCCGCAATAGTGCCGGATCCAGGATTTCGGGCCGATTGGTCGCCGCCATGAGAATCACGCCAATGCGGGGATCGAAGCCATCCATTTCGACCAGCAACTGGTTCAAGGTCTGCTCACGCTCCTCATGCGCCATGGGTCCCATCCCGCGGGCTTTCCCGAGCGCATCCAGTTCATCGATGAAGATGATGCAGGGCGCTTTGACCTTCGCCTGCTCGAACAGGTCCCGCACGCGGGCTGCCCCGACCCCCACAAACATTTCTACGAACTCGGACCCGCTGATGCTGAAGAAGGTCACCCCGGCTTCTCCTGCCACGGCACGGGCCAGGAGAGTCTTGCCGGTTCCAGGCGGGCCGACGAGCAAGATCCCTTTAGGAATCTTTCCTCCGAGACGCGTGAACTTTTCCGGCGTCTTCAAAAACTCGATCACCTCTTGCAGTTCTTCTTTCGCCTCGTCAACGCCGGCCACATCCGCGAAGGTGACCTTCGTGTCCTTCTCGGCATAGATCTTTGCCTTCGACTGCCCTACCGTCATGAACCCGCTTTGGCCCTGCCCGAGGCGCCGGAAGATGAATAACCAGATGGCGCCGAAGATGAGCAGTGGAAGAATCCAGGACATCAGATCCCGTAGCAAGGTACTCTCAATCACGCCGGTGAACTTGACGTGATGGGCATTCAGCTCTTTGACAAGATCCGGGTCCTCGACTCGAATGGTCCTGAACAGCTTCTGCTCTTTGGATCCCTCCTCCGGCTTCAACTTCCCGGTCAGCGTCTGATGAGTGACCATAACTTCAGCTACGTTCCCAGCCGCGACGAGCGTCCTGAATTCGCTATACGGAAGCTCTTCAGTCTTCTGCAGAGCATGGATGAACTCGTGCACGAGAATGACTGCCCAGAAGGCAAGGAAGACGTACCAAATCGAAAAGGAGATTTTCTTATTCACTGGCATAGCAATTTTCTGTCGACCTCTCGATGCCCCGGGTCTAGAGAGCCAGATAGCCCCTCGCTGCCGGAGTCGTCGAAGTTCTGATTGAGAACTCCCAGAGGGCTTAGAGCCCTGGTGATACTTCACAAGGGATCCCGAAACGACGCCCGTCTGATCTCGTGCGAACTGAGACGAAAATTAGGGGGGAGCCTGGACCGGTTCAGCCGCGGTCGCACGAGTGGAAGCGATTCCGGTCATAATAAGGACGACCGCAGTAGGAAGAAGGACGAACCGCATCATGTTCGCTCCGGCTAGCGAAGAAACTACACAGACCATTAGTCACTCTCTCACCTCGGAAGTGCAAAGAAGAGGCCTTGCATCAAATCCTGATATCCGGGAATTCTTGCAGGAATATTGAGTGGTTCGAGCGAATCGGATGGATGAAAACGGTATGTGGGGGAGTCCTGCTACAGTGAGCCCTTGCCGATGTGGCGTATAGCTACAGTGTTAAGCGTGCTAGTAAGCTTCTGACGGGATGCCGTGGCTTACCTCCGTACAGGCAACACCACGGCACATAGGACGGCCACTGCCGTTGCCTCTTTTACGGAGCAAACTGGGACACCATTGTGCCCGACGTTTCGTGCACATCCCGTGCACACCGGAATCCCATCCAATTGATCTTTGTGTTGGGATCGGTCCCGTTCCGCATCGCCACCCGCATGGTCGTTGTGCTGTCCATCCATCCGCCGCCCCGGAAGGCTTTCTGAGTTCCAGTCTTCGGACCTTGGGGGTTCCGATCCGGTGCGGTCGCGTAATAATTCTGGTCGTACCAATCGGCCACCCATTCAGCCACGTTCCCAATCGTCTGATACAGACCATACGGGCTCACGGCGTTGCCATACTTATCGACGGAAATAATCGGTGGATACAGCAGCAGCCGTTCCGGACGATCCCGCACCGGACCTGAAAGGCCGGTTCTCCCAAAATTCGCTCTGGTCGGCCCCGCATATTCCTTACCCCAGGGAAAGAGCCGCCCATCCACTCCGCGCGCCGCTTTCTCCCATTCCGCTTCTGTCGGTAGCCGTTTCCCTGCCCACTTGCAGAAGGCGTCGGCGTCATACCAGGACACATGCATCACAGGATGGTGCGCCATCGCCTCCTGAAAATTTCCACCGTCATAACGCCAGTCCACCTGCGGCGAGCGGTTCGTTGCAAGCACAAACCCGAGATACTCCAACGCCGTCACTTCGTACTTGGCGATCTCGAACCCATCCAGAAAGACACGGCGCTGCGGCGTCTCGCCGCGATACGCTAGCCGATCCGTCTTCTTATCGCTACCCATCACAAACTCACCGGCCGGTACCATGATCATGTCATCCTTGACCTTCCACGTGGCCACACGCTCCGCGGCAATCTTCTTCCCTCCCTCAGTCCATTCCATCGTGACATCCTGGGTATCGAGCCCCCAGGCGATGTTCGCGATCACCAAAGCCACTGCCAAGGCGATGAGCACATTCACTACACGATTGACCGTCATCAACGTCTTTAATCCCGCTCTATGCACGATTCGGCCTCCCCTACTCGCAGTTTGTCACGTCTCAGCATTCAGCCGTCAGCAGCTTATGGAGTTTTCGTATGTTGATAGCCGCGCGCTGATAGCTGATGGCCTATTTCAGATTTCGCACATCGCAATCCTGTCAAATAACTCTTGCGATCCGGTGTGCCGGCATTGCGCCCGGCGGATCGCGCGACCTCAGGATCTTCGTTCCAGGAGCCGCCGCGAAACACTTTAAGTTCTCCGACAGGCGGTCCCATCGGATTGTCCGGCAGGCTACGCTGGTAATACTCAGGGTCGAACCAATCCGACACCCATTCGCTGACGTTACCGGCCATTTGGTAGACGCCGTAAGGGCTGACGCCCTTGTCATACCGATTTACATTCGCAAGGGGCGGATACTTGAACCCGCGCTTCGATCCCGAATGCGCGATATTGCTTTTCAGCCATCCGGCTGGCTCATTGCCCCACGGAAAGACGCGACCGTCCTCCCCCCGTGCGGCCTTTTCCCATTCCGCTTCGGTCGGAAGTCGTTTCCCCACCCATCAACAATAGGCATTGGCTTCTTCCCAGCTCACCCCGATGACCGGATGCGACGCCATCTTCTCGAGAAATGGATCCTGCATCCAGAATGGCGGCCAGGCCGCACCAGTAGCCAATACAAATCGAAGATAGTGGACGTTAGTGATCTCATACCTGTCGATTTCGAAGGCATCGAGCAAGACGGGCCGCTGCGGCTGTTCCTGAGGACCGGCCGCGCGATCTACCTGGGGATCACTCCCCATCAAGAACGGTCCTCCGGGCACAGGCACCATATCCTCAGGAACTTTCAGCAACGCCAACCGCTCCAACTCCCAGGGTTGCGCCCAGGGGTCATGCTTGGGAGACAAATGATCGGCGTGTGCGGATTCTCCCTCGCCGCACAGCACGAATAGTCCGAGTGCCGCACGCAGGCACAAAGCGAACGGCCCAAGGCTAGAGGAAAGAATCTGATTCAGCACGCAGCCCATTGCCACTCGTTTCCTGCCCCCTGCCAAGTCAGTACGCCTGCTTCGCCAGCGTCGGAACGATCTCCTACTTGAGTTACGTGATCTGACGCTGCGATGGTCATGTATTGCTCTATCCCTGTGCAGGGATCCCTTGGGCGACCAGCTGGCCGCCCTTCAACATGTGGCACTTGGAGCAGAGCCCCTGCATCGCTGCCATGTTATAGCTGACAAACAATACCGTTCGCCCTTCTTTTGCCACATCCCATGGAGCTAGCGGGTTTCTCATGCCTCTTTCTTCGCAGCCGCGGAGACTGGTTCAATCTCAACGATCACGTGGTCCGTCACCGTCCCATACGCAGGATCCAATGGGTTCGCACGGAAGCCCCAGACCCATTCCTGGATCTCCAAATGAGTGATCTTTCGGTCAGGAGGAGAGTTCCTGTTGTACACAACGCCACTCACAGTGAGGAACTTCTGGCAGGTATCGAGGTCTTTAGTCATGATACGGCCTCTCTCATCGCGTAAGCCACCGAAGCATTGCTTTAGTATACGGTCGTACCGACCATCCCAGCCGAGCGCACCGACCGCTTCTTCAAGACGCACAGGGACCATCGCCCCTGATGCCTGACGCCCGCGCACTTTAAGATAGCTAATCTCCCCCGAGGAATTTAAGCTTGAGTACAGGTGCCATGCCGTCAGCGGGTAGAACTCAACCTTGTAGACAAAGGAGACGGCCATAATAAGGCTGAAGCCCGAGATCAGCCATGCAAAGCGGAACGGATGAGGCCCATCACTCGTTTGAGAGATCGGCCAAGAACCACTGTTTCCCGAAGGCGTGCTCGGATAATGAGAATCGCAATGGACGAGCGCGAGACGATGACGCGCAATATAGCCATAGATCCGCTCGCCGACCCACGAGACTCCAGGAAAAAACAGCAGCGGGCACAGCGGCCAGAACGCAGGCAATGCCAATGCCAGGATCCGGTAGCCATAATATCTAATGTAGGCCTGCCCACGGCTGATGACATACATTTCTCTATCGAGATCCTCGATAGTCAAAGTTAATTTATGGCGCTCGTTATACTGAGCGAGATCCAGCCGACGAAAGTCGAGAAATTCAAGCCGAGCGAACAGGTCAAAAAAGCCCAGCACATGAACTGTCCGGTTACAGAGAGGGCACTGTCCATCATAGAGAATCTCTATCCGGCCATAGCTGCTCTCCAACCGCCGTGCGATCGCCTTCCGGACCCCGGTCAAATCGTAGAAGAGCAACTGCAGGAGTATGAGATCAAAGAACAGGATCTTTTGTAATAACAACACTCCGGTATGGAACAAGACCGTCAGGGGAGGTAACACTTTGCGGGCCGTACTCGAGAACAAGATCACAATCCAACCCAACTCAATGACAAACACGAAAGCGCCTGCCAGCGCGATCAAAGCATCAGGAACCTGAGTGAGATGCAAGGACAAGGACCAACCGAATTCCCTCGGACTTAGGGTGTCTCCGTACCAGGTGGCTCGCATACCATCCGGGGCCCCCCAGAACAGTCCGCCATCGCGCAGCTTACATAACCCGGTCTCCCAATACGTCACCGCAATTGCAGTCCAGCAGGCGTAACGAGACCAGCCATAAACAGGTGCCGTACGCTCTGGATCGGGGACAGATTCTCCTCGAAGCACTTTCCATAAGCGATCCACGGACCAGCCGTCCCCGCAAGGCGTGAAGGAAAGGATTGTGATCAAATAGAGCGGGACCCATCCCTGGTGCCAGCTGAAGCTATAGTCACGTAAGATGCCGCCCAGCACGAAGAAGCAGACTGCTCCAAGCGGAATCACTAGGCGAGTCCAACAACCGATCATTCCCAAGAATAAAAGCACCTCCGTGATGAACTGAAACACGTGCAGCCCCGCCGCACTCGTAACCAGCCTGTCCAAACCCAAAGGAAGGGCGTACAACCATCCCATCACGCCTCGCGGGATGCGCGTCTCGACGGGAAGCCATGCGATACTGGGCAGATCTTCCAGGAGTGTGACGAGCAGAAGGATCCCGCATATCCATACTCTCATGGCACCGAGTGTCCCGGGTGTCGCCTCGCCTACGAACTTATGAAAAAACGTTGAGCTGCTTGTCACCATGATAAGGAGGAGACCCAGCAGTCCGTATTCTATCGAACTCACCGTAATGCGCGCTGAGAGGTGCTCCCAGTCATGCAAGTATTCGCCTAACGGATGAGCTGCACGCCCCGTTAAGAGGGCATTCAAGTAGGGAAGACTCTCACTCCTGTAGGCGCTCTCGATGATCGAAGGCACAACCAGATTGGCGAAGGCAATCCATAAACCCAACACCAGACACATGCACACCAGGGGCAAACGGATGCGTCTCATGGTCAACAACAGATCACCGTCGGGGTTCATTGGTACCGCCCTCCTTTATTTCTCGGCCTCCGAAAATGCTTGAATCACTATATGAATGCCGGGAAGCTTTCATGTCTCCTGCATGTATCTGACAAGGGTCAGGTTCGTGCCCCTAGATTAGGCGCTTCGTATGTCATATGAAGCTTCGCGTGAGCCTTAGGTTCGACCGTGATCCTGGTACTTCCTTCATCCCTCCGATCTGCGGATGCCACACGATTACCTGCCGGTCCTTCGTCATGTGCACGGTTTGCTGATCGCTCACTTCTCAGAAAACGGGGAACCGCACCCTGCGCGCAGCCCCCCGTTTTGACCGACACTCTTCCGCTGTCGACTACTTCATCGCCGTCGGAACAGCATGAGGCTCTGGCTGCGCATCCGCTGTTTTGGGACCTGCTCCTTGAGTCCCCAGCGGTTGGATCCGTGAATCACCGACAGGCAACACACGGAGGTAGCCCCATTGTCCTGACTGCGTGTAGGGCAGCCGCGCATTGGACCACACGAAGTCTCCCACCTGACGATACGGGCCTCCCGCGCCGCCACGGATGAAGATATCGAGGATCTCGGACCCGGCGTACTCCACCACGCTGATCATATCGGCACCGAGCATATAGGGCTCGATCGGCCATTCATGGCCCTCGACCCCGAACATCCCGTTCTGCTCGCTATTCGCCCCAATCACATGGATACGAATCCCGTCACCCGCATGGGCCTCGATCAGCGGTGTCACCGGATCTTCTGGCTTATCCACGACGCAGGGCTGAAAAATCCTGCCCAGCGAGCAGCCTTGGTCCTCACGGAACTTGTACGGTTCCGCGCGATAGTTGACCGACGTCAACCCGGCCACGTTTTGCACGTAGGGCATGAACGAGGTCCCGATGATGTTGTCCTCATCCTGGAAGAAGAGGGCCACGTCCCGGTAGTTCCGCTTCCCGACGTTCTCAGGCAGGCTGGCATCCACGATGACGTCAGCACGCCACGAATTCTTCTGCGAGATATCGGCCCCGGTGACAGGGTCCCGATACTGGGAGCCCTTCGGACCGACAATCATCGCTCCGTACAATCCGTTCCGCGGATTCACGACGATGTTCCCACCGTCCCACACCAGCGACGTCGTCTCCTTGTTCGCCGGATGGGCGTAGTAGGTGTAGGTGCGGCTCTCGCCAGGGGCAATCGTCTGATCGCCGGGGTTGTTCCCGACGTTCAGGCCCTGGCTGTCTTTTGGATCGAAGGCCAGGCCCGGCGCAAAGAAGGACGCCCGGCTTGCCTTCATCTTGTTCTTCAGATTGACCTTGATGCAGTCGCCCAGATTGGCACGCAACGTGAGCGGGTTCGGCATCACATTGCCCGCCACCGTGGTCGCTTCCTCTTCAAGCGCGTAGATCTTGCCTTCCGGCATCGTCATTTCGATCTTGCGTTCGAAGTCGACCTCGATCACGTCCGGCGCCTTCGGGTGGAGCTTCATCGGACGGTCCAACGACACGACGTTGAAGCTTTTCACCGGGGCATCAGAAGGACAGACGGAACTCGGTGTCGCTGGAATCCCGAGAGGATTGGTTCCCCTGGGCAGCGGCTTCAGATCCGGCACCTCCTTGTCGAGCACGCGCACGATTCCCCATCCCCCTTCGGCGAAATGCGATGTTCGACCGTTGAAGTGGATGTAGTCGCCCGGCATACCCTGGAATCCTCCGGCTTTCGTCACGAGGTCATACCGTTCGGCGATCCCGACGTGAATCGAGTTTTTCCGGTTGGCGTCTGCCGCATACCGTTCCGTGAGGAACGTGTGGCCAGAGATGGTCCACACATGGGATTCATTCATCAGCTGATGCAACAGACGGAACACCATCGTGTCCCCTGTGTAGGCCCGCAAGAGCGGCGTGCCGGGATCGCCATGGATCGCGCTGCTGAACAGCTTTGAGGTATCCGGATTGTTGGACAAGCGTTGTGCAAACGGTGCTGCGCGGAAGTTGAAGCCGCTGCCAGTCGTATGCGTCCCGCCGTTAATGTATTTGTTCGGCGCATTCATGATTTTATCCGGCATCTGGAAGGAAATGGTCTTGCCGGCTTCCAGCGCCACCTCGATAGGCTGGCCCGGAGGATTGCCGGCTTCGATGACGTTGACCGTATGTGGCACGGTGTCGTGGATGGAGACCATCAATTCGCGGAAGCTCCCGCTCACGCCGGCTCCGATCGGCTCGTTGCTATGAATATCGGCGATGGGACCGCTGTATACCAACTTCCCGTTCTTCGGATCGTGATAGGTGGAACCGAACGGCTCCACGATCGTCACGCCGAACCCGCCATGCGGCCAGGTCGTCGCGCCGAATGCATGGTCGTGCCAGAACACGGTTCCCAAATCGACATCCACCCACCACCGATAGCGCACGAACTCCGGCGACACGAGATCGCCCGCCGGGTGGTTCTGCCTCAGGGGCTTGAAGAATGTCACTACGTCGCCCTTGATGCTCTTAATCCTGGCCACTTCCTGACAACTCTTGTCCCTCGGCAACGAAGCCGTGGCGTCGTTGCCCTTCTCCAAACAATCCATACCGACCATCACTTCAGTATTGACATGGAATGGCGTGGCACCCGGCGCCATCTGAATCTTGATGGACGCGGTACCAGCCTTCGCGACATGAGCCAGCTTGGCCACCATCGGTGCCGGCAGCCCGTGCTTGGTCTTCTTTCCCCACATGGTGAAGGGCCGGACCGACATTTCATACTCAAATCCCGAGATCACGCCATCCGAGTTTCCCGTATCGAATTGGAAGAAGTGAGGATGGATGTTGATCTTGGACGACTGGAAATTCGTGTAGTCATCGTCATCCCACTCGCTCGTCAACAACAGATCCACGCAGTCATACACGTTCGCGCGGATGACCGCCGGAAGCTTCAGATCGTCATTCGCCCTGGTCAATCGTTCTTCTTCATGCAGCACATAGATCAAGCCGTCCTTGTCGACCATGGCCGGCTCCTTGCCCTGCTGCTTGGCCAGGGTAATCGGCATGCGGACAAAGTGGATGTTGTAGAACTTCTGATTGGCGTTGTCCGGGCAGAGACTCCAACGGCCCTGCTCGCCCGGCTTAGCCGGCTCGGACGTCCGCTCACCGTTCGCATCCTGGTGGATCGGCTCCAGCCAGGGGGCGCCGCTGTGGTTCGCTGAGAACGGCACCCGTTTGCCGAAGTGCGGCTTGAACAACGGCCAGGACATTTTTGCCGTGGTCGGATCAAAGAGAATGGCCGGTCTCGTGCTGTCATCCCACTTGGTTGCCCAGGGATACTTCGGATTCTGTGCGGTGCTTTCCCGCTCGCCCCTGGCGATGTTGCCATCCCACTTCCAGTCCCACACGGTCGAATCGTAGGCCATGATCTGGGTCTTCTCGTCGTTCGTATGACCCGGCTGCCCCTGTGCGGGGACGAACATCTCAACCCAATCCTTGATGTTGACAACGATCGGATCAGACTTCCAGTTGGTCTTCTGGCTCTTGTCGACGATCTTGAACGTCTTCCCGAACCAGTCAACCGTCGTCCCGATCAACTTGTCGGATGAGACACCGAGCTTCATCCGGCCCTGCCGATCAGGCAATTCGCGCAGATCCGGCATCGTATCGGTGTGCGCCGCGCCAACTTGCAGGCTGTTGTAGAAACGGGCGTAGCCCCACATGCCGGCCACGTAGTGGTGCGCCACATGGCAATGGAAGAGGAATTCCCCCGCCAGGTGCTGGCAACCACCGCCGCCACATTCCGGCTCGAGGTCCAAGGCTTCGGAGGGACCGATCACTTCCACATCCACGCGATCGGACTTCGTGCGGACGACCGGATACTTCACTGGCCCGTCCTGCCCCAGGAACCAATGTTCTTGTTGGTCGGCGCGCGGGCTGCGCTGCCAGCGGATCGATCCGCTGTGAGGATGGTGCGAGTGGAACACTTCCGAACCACCATGAACCAGCCGCCACTTGACGGGGTCACCGATATAGCCGCGCGGGATCGTCGTCGGTACATCGCCGAACGTATAGGCGCTGTAGGCCATCGACTCGTCCTCGAACCCGAAATACTCATGCTGTAAATGCATTTCATCGATGCCGAACGGCTCGCTGCGATAATTGATAGCTCGGCCACCTGGGCGATAGGCGTCGGTCAACGGATCGCGCTGGGGCAGGAAGTCGCCCTTCTTGTTCAATGGACGGAAGGCTTCATCGCCGATCTCATGATAGAAAATCACGAACTCACGGAAGTCCGGTCCGGAGCCGTTATCGATATTCACCTGCCAGCCGCTCTTTGTCTCGGCCGCCGCGCCAGTGCCCAGCGCATCGAGATACCTGGCCCCCTTCGGTTCCACGATAAAGGCGCCGAAGAGACCCAAGACGGTCAATTCACGGTCATGGCTGTAGGAATGAAACTGCCGTACCCCTTCCTGCATCTGCGGATGGATATACCACTCGAACTCCTGCGCCTTGCCCGGAGCTACGATGGACTCAGGATTCGTCGTCGTGGCCGGTTTGCCGGTCGCACTCACGATCATGCTGGAGGCGCTGATGAACAGACTGCCGTCCTCGCCCTCCAGTTGGTTGCGAAGGGTCATTTTCACACAATCACCCTGGTTGGCACGGAGCACTAAGGGTTGAATCATGTCGCCCTGCAACCCGGTCGACACGGCCCCGGGATCAAATCCATCTTTGTCACGAGCCGCTTTGTTCTTGGATTCCTCGCCGCGAACCTTGTCGATGTCCTGAGTCAGCACATACATGTAGCCCGGATAGAAGTCGAGCCAGCGGTTCAGCGTGATCTCGATATTGATCATTGATACGTCGTACTGCTTGACCGGCACACCGGCGGGACACTTCCCGCCCGACGCCATCACCGGTTCGCCTTTGGAGCCATCCGACATGAGCAGGAAGCTGCTGCCATCCTGTCCCATGTATTGGTGCATCATCGACATCTCGTTGAACGCCCCGGACGTCTGCTGTGCCTTTGCATCGTTCTGCGCCTGCTGCTCGAGCTTTTCCATCAGACGATGGTGCTGCATCTCCATCTTCTCTGCGTTGCCGGCACGACCCTCGATGGCGTTTTCCAGCACCGTCTGACCCTTCAATTGCTGGGTCCAACCGGGCATTGCGACTGGAGAGACATGCCCTTGATGGGATTCCTCAATGGAACCTGCCGTAGACAGCCATGGTGCTATCAGCAGACTGCTGGCCAGCAGGGCGCTTTGCAGCATGAGCGCCGACCTTGTACGGCGGCATCTGCGCGTTGGTTGAAACACATCACTCCTCATAGTACGGCCTCCCCTGTTTTGCCCGCCTCACCAGACGGATGGTTGAAATCGAACTTGAATTCTTAGCTGTGAACGATCGGCCCTCTGAGCTGACCATTGACTGCTGCCCGCATGTCCTTCGGCCTCTATAGTAAGAGCTGGTGAAGGTTTCCTCCTTGCGGAGGAATGGGTCATTCGGAGGCCGGTCCACAATCACCCAGACCTCCACCAGCAACACTGCGTATGCGCAACTTGCATACCTCGATGCAGACATCGGCATAAGTGAACCAGTTCCGCCGTGCCAATCCTCGCGATTTGCCTCCGATGACTCGGTAAAGCGGATAGCCATGGTTGGGGGATTTCCACAAAACTAGACAGTCCCTGCGCGGCCGAAATGACAAGCGATGCAATTTCAATCAGATAGACTGTCCAATATCTTGGACAGTGATTAGGAGAATACGGGGCAGGAACGGGCAGATCTCAGGATCCTGAACAAGAATATGAAATGTGAGAAGTACGACGGGATAGACTAAGAGGTGAGGATACGGTGACAGCTGG
>JBBRRM010000012.1:0-17535 GCA_038275915.1 Nitrospirales bacterium | reverse complement strand
CTGAAGAGTTGGCGCGCATCATTCCCACAAGAGATCTGAAGCAGATCCTGCCGCAATTCAATACTGTGCTGAAGGCCTGTGTGGCCTGTCATCTGGAGTACAAAGTCGGGGAGCGATCGTAGCGCGAGGTGTCAATGAGGGAATAGAAACATGTCAGACCTATTGGACCAATCCCCGTCCTGCTTATGGTGCTGCTCATTGTGGCAGGAGGAACATGGATGGACGGAGCGAATTCGCAGATTGCCATACCGCAAGCTCTGGCTGTTGATCAACATGAAATGGGACAGGCCAGGCCCCCCAGCGTCGGCAGCCAGATATTGAACCCTCACAGTGACCTCATCTTTCGCGCAACGGGAGCGACTTCATGCCAGGACTGTCATCGCATCGGAAAGAGTGGCACCTTAAGCGCTCTGACGATCGAGAATGAATTGGTCCGGAACCTTCGGGAAAAAGCCAGGGGTGTCCATGGGCCGGGACGTTTTGCAGACTGTCTTCGTTGTCATGCAGGAGGGAGCAAGGGAGTTGAGAAGTACTAAGCATGACACCATTATCTCACCGCCTCGCAACGATCATTGTTCTCATGGTGGCTGCGGTTGCGGGAGCATTCCTGTTCGAAGCATTGCTGAGTGCCGGATCTCCGTCGCCTTTCGCGCATACTCGGCAGGGGCATCTCATGGGCTGGATAGGCCTGTGCGCGATCCTGTTGGTATTCGTCTATCCAATAAGGAAGCGGATGAGTCGAAACCATCGATGGCCTCGCAGTTGGTTTCAGGTCCATATGGTGGCGGGAGTGATCGGTCGCTTCTGATCTTTCTTCATTCGGGCGCGCACGTGCATGCGATGGTGCCGCTACTTGCACTGGCGGCGATGGTCATCGTCGTCGTCAGTGGAATTGTGGGGCAGGGCGTTCATTACCTCGCCCTGAGGACGCTCAACGATCGGCGGCGGGAACTCCACGAAGAGGGGCTGGGGTCCGAAGAGATCGACCTTCGCCTGCATCGGATGGCGGCACAGGAGGAGGCGTTCCGCCTGTGGCAATCAATTCACGCCCCGATGACGCTGATGTTTCTCGTGCTCGCGGCGATGCACGTGATCGGGGCCCTCTACTTTGGCGGATTGTGAGCAATGCCCTATTTACCGCTCCCCAGAACTGCCGTTCCGGTCGTCGCGATGGCGACAGTGGTCCTCGTCGCCTGGCTGGGCTGGGGGTCGTTTCGCGATCCAGAGACCTTGTGGGCTCCCGGAGACCTGAGCCGATATCACGCGGACGTGGCCCGATGGGCAAGCTGTCACGAGCCGTTTCGCGGGCCCGCCAGCGTCAAATGCATCGGCTGTCACTCGGAGACGCGGTTTGCAGAACGTTCGAAACCGGCTGTGGGAACCTTTCATCGGGAGGTCATCAAGCAACAGAAGACCTGTTTGGCTTGTCACACCGAACATCGGGGCGCTCTCGCACAGATTACCGCCAGCGCGATGTTCAATCCCCACGGCGAATTTATTTTCCGCGCAACGGGAACCAGCTCATGCAGCGCCTGTCACCAGTTCGGTACAACGTTCGGCGCCCGCCCCACTCTGCTCGACAACGACACGGTCCAGCGCCTGCTAGAGAAAGGCGACGGTGCGCACCGCCTGGGACGGATGGCCAACTGCCTGACGTGTCATGCCGCCGGACAGTTCGAGGTCGAGAAAGATGAACATCCTTGAGAGTAGGTGTGGTTACTAGGGAAGGGAGTCTTCGATGCCTGAACCAATACGCTGTGTAATCGGTACTCTGTTTCTTGTTGGAACTCTTTCAATCGGATGTCTCGTCGTTCGGGCATCACTCCCGTCGGAGCACAACGCCTTGGCAGCAGATGTACCTATGGTCATGATTGTACAGAAGTCGGGTAAAGCGGAGCGGGGCAGGGCGATCTTCAATGGGAAAGGCGTGTGCTATTACTGCCATGGCATTGATGGAAACAAGGATCAACGACCGCAACTTGCAGCCGACACCGCCGCAGTCATCGCTCAACTCGATCCTCCACCCACCGACCTCAGGAATCGAAAGGCGCTTCGTTTGACCACCGACAAAGCCCGATTCAAGGCCATACGCAAAGGTCACCTCGGGACAGGTATGTTTCCCGACACCACGATGACGACTCAGGAACTCACCGACACCTTGGCGTATCTGGCTCTCCTCAGGAGTGAAGGCTCCGCGAAACGCAAATGATGCAGTGCTTCCATGATGGAGAAGGGAGGAGAAAGGTAGCCATGACCATGCAAACGTTGTTGATCTGTTGTGCCCCCTTTGTGTTCTGTGTAGGAGCATCCATCAACGCGGACGGCAATCTCGCTCGGGCGAGCGACGGTGGCCCACAGGGCGCTGACAAGAATAGTCCGAGCGGGATGCCTTCGAGTCACCCTACGGGAGATACCACACGCGGCGAGGGACTCTACGACGCCAGTTGCACCGTCTGTCATGGCCCACGAGCGATGGGAGGAATCGGCCCTCGATTGGCGGGCAATCCCGTGCTGTCGAACGAGCAGGCATTCTGGAAGATCGTGTTAGAAGGGCGACACATAATGCCGCCATTGAAAGGCTCTTTAACCGAGCAACAGATAGCCGACGTCCGGGCCTGGCTGAAGATGTTGCGTTGATTTTTGATGTTCTGTGCGGAATGGGTAAGGGGTCTGACTCCTTAAGTTTTTCCACGAGCCAACTGCATCTCAGTAGTGTTTCATGGCGTTCTTCCAATGACTGCGCAAAATGAATGCTCCAGACAATAACTTCCTTAAAGGAGGACAACGTGTACTACAAACATCCAGCGGTAGCGATCGGAATCTTGGCGAGCGTGCTGGTAGCGTCTCAGGGATGTCAGTCGTCCCCTCCGCCAGTTTTTCCTGAGATCAGCGGCACACATCTATTAAAAGGAGCGGATATCCAAGGAGATGACAAAACGGCCCAGGCTATCTTGTCCGTTTTCAAGAAGGCTGAGGATGCTGTGCACAGCAAAGATCTGGACGCACTGATGCAACTCTACTCAGAAAACTACAAACATGGTGGTTATACAAAGGACAGTGTGAGGGCCGTGTGGAAAGACTTGTTTGACCACCATCACGATTTTGAAGACACCCATGTTTTCTCGAAGATTAAGATACAGGAGGACAAAACGATACCGCAGGCCCACGTCACCTGCACCGGAAGCCTTTGGGCAATATCTAATGAGACGGGTCAGCGTGTGAATATCGATAGTTGGTACGGCGAAATGCATCATTTGACTTTGGAACATGGGGTCTGGCATCTGGCCGGAACGTTTTGGGAAATTCCGCGAGGCAAAGAATTGCGTCCTGCCTTCTTGCCCCATCCATTTTTCTGATGCCACGAAAAAGCGAAGATATAAGGGCCGAAGAAAGGTTCGAAATCCTTGAGCGCGCAATCGGCGCGTTCCTTCGGCCCCAACTGTCGCGCAATCCTTGGCTGGAATGGGCCTGAATGAGTCAGCGTAGGTTGGGGGAGGGGCACAGAAACGATTTCCTAAACCGTGGGTCGATTCCTATTCGCTTCAACGCGGATTCGGGCATCCACAATTCTGCAACCCTGGCCTGGCGGTAGTGCGAAGATCGGGTTCAAATCGAGTTCGCTGATCTCGGGAATTTCCTCGACGAGGCGAGAGAGGCGCAGCAACACGTCTTCAATGGCCTCCACATCCGCCGCAGGGTGGCCTCGGTAGCCTTGCAGCAATCGATAGCCCTTTATCTCTCGCACCATTTGAGCTGCATCGCGGTCGGTGAGGGGAGTGATTCTGAACTTCACGTCGCCGAGGATTTCCACGTGAATGCCGCCAAGACCGAATGCGATCAGCGGGCCGAAGAGCGGGTCGTGGGTGACGCCGACCATGACTTCCACACCACCGGACAACATCGGCTGCACGAGCACGCCTTCCATCGCGTCCAATGTATTGTCCTGTGTGAGCCTGGCCCGAATCGCCTCGAACGAATTTCTCACGGCTTGCTCATCAGCCAGGTTCAGATGCACGCCGCCCATCTCGGTCTTGTGCAGGATCTGGTGTGACGCAAGCTTGACGGCGACGGGAAATCCCAAGTCAGAAGCCAAGGCCGCCGCCTGGTCTGCGGTTCGCGCGACTCCTCCCTGTGCCACAGGAAGTTTCGCCGAGGCGAGGAGGGCTCTGGTATCTTCGACAGTCAGCCAACCGGCACCTTCTTGAGACAGGACCTTGGCACAGATGGCTCGCGCGGCACCGATGTCGATATCGTCGAAGTCTGGAATCATGCCGGGCGGCTGTGTGCGCCATTCTTCATACCGGGAGGCTTTGCCGAGCACGACTGCCGGATGTTCGGGTAATGGAAATGTGGGAATCGTTTCGCCTGCCGCCTGAAAGGTCCGTTCGAGATCCCCTTCAGCCATCCAACAAATATAGATCGGGATATTGGTGGCACCGGTTTGTCTGGCGGTGGAGATTCCGCGCAAGATGCCGCTCGCAATGCCGGCTGCGTCGCCGACCGTCACGGACATATAGAGGACAATCAGAGAATCGACTTCTTGGGAGGCGAGGAGGGCGGTGATTGCTCTTGTATAGTGGTCCGGAGTGGCCGTTGCGATAAGATCGATCGGGTTCTTCAACGAGGCGGCGGGAGGTAAGAAGGCCGAAAGGGCCGCGGTGGTTGCCTTGGACAGCTCCGGGACGGACAGCCCACCCGCTTCGCAGGCGTCGGTGCAGAGGATGGCGGGGCCGCCGGCATTGGTGATGATGCCGACGCGCTTTCCTTTTGGCAGAGGTTGGTCGGAGAACCCTCGGGCCAGGGCGAAGAGTTCATCCAAGGTATCTGCGCGGATCACTCCGGACTGCTGAAAGAGTGTGTCCACGGCCACCTCGGTCGACGCGAGTGCGGCGGTGTGCGAGCTGGCCGCGCGCCGTCCGGCCAGGCCCCGGCCGGATTTGATCGCCACGATCGGTTTGCGACGCGCGACGCGGCGCGCAATTCTCGCAAAGCGTCGGGGATTCCCGAAGGACTCCAGGTACAGGAGAATGACGTCGGTAGAGGGATCGTCTTCCCAATATTGCAGAAGATCGTTCGTGGAGACGTCGGCCTTATTCCCCACGCTGACGAACGAGGATACGCCCAGCT
Organism: Nitrospirales bacterium; assembly: GCA_038275915.1. GTDB lineage: Bacteria > Nitrospirota > Nitrospiria > Nitrospirales > Nitrospiraceae > Palsa-1315. Next base: position 12,408 of record JBBRRM010000012.1, on the reverse strand, counting down.
GTAGTCGATGGGCTGCGGCGAGGATCGCGAGCCCCAGCGCGCCGCTCTGCGAGGCCATGGCCATGCGGCCGGAGGGGGGAAAGGCCGACGTGAAGGTGGCATTGAGACGAATGGCCGGATCGGTATTCAGCAGCCCGAAGCAGTTCGGTCCGATCATGCGCATGCCCTGTTGACGGACAGCCTCCACGAGACGGTCCTGGGCCTGCTTTCCTTCAGGGCCTGATTCGGCAAAGCCTGAGGAGATCACGATCACGGAGCTGATGCCTTTGCCTGCACAATCGTTGATGACCGGCAACACCGCATCACGCGGCACGACAATCACCGCCAGATCGACGGTGTCGGGGATCGCGGTGATGGACGAAAAGGCGGTCAGGCTTGCAATGGTTGCCGCCTTGGGGTTCACCGGATAGATGGGGCCGCGAAACCGGTTGCCGGAGAGAGCTTCAACGATCCGGTACCCGATGCTCTTGGGATCGCGGGAGGCTCCGATCACGGCCACGGAACGAGGATAGAAGAAGGGGCGGAGCGAGGCGGTCGTCGCGATACGCTCGCGCAATTCCAATCGGGCCGTCGTGCTCTCGGTCTGGTGCAGCGAGAGCCCGACTTGCATGTCTCCGCCTGCATAGGTTTCATGGACCGGATACCCGGATTCCCGGAAGACTTCTCGCATCGCCACATTGTCAGCGTGGGTGACCGCCCACAGTCTGGTGAAGCCTCGATGTATGGCCAGCATCGCCAACCGTTCGAGCAAGATCGTTCCCAGGCCTTTCCCGTGAAAGTCGTCGTCGACTGCCATGGCCACCTCGGCCTGGTCGGCGGTCCGCGCCCAATAGGAACCGGCGGCGATGATGCGCGGCTGTCCAGCGATGGTCCTCGTGATCACGACGGTGAGTTGCTTGGAGGGGTTCGAGGCATCGCAGAGCGACGCGATGGTGTCGGCAGGGGGTGCAGTTTCAGAAAAGAATCGATGACGCCTGGACGCCGGTGACAACCGATCGATGAACTGTTGCATCATCGCCTGGTCATCCGCACGTGTGGGGCGCAGGGACGCGGTCGTCCCATCGTGCAGGATGACCAGTCCCGATTCTTGGTGTTCGGACGACAGAAGTGGTTGGTAAAAGGGACGGATCTGCTTCATGCTCTTAGCCGGCTACACTGAAGATCTTCGAGAAACTGTTTGAATGCGATGCAATGCCACCAGCCTTGGAGGCAAGATCTCGATATCCGTCTGTTCACGGCCCAATTTGTCTGAGGAATCTCTCAGACAGGCAGCGCCCGAGGGTTAAGAGAAGCGCCCCGACGAAGCATCGGTAAGGATCTGATCCTGTACTGGCAAGATATTAACTGAGCTGGTCGAACGGCGCCATCATCCGCACATAAGCCAGTACATCCATCACTTGCTGGTCGGTCAACTTCCCCCGGAACCCATGCATGGGGGTAAAGGCTGCCCCGTGCGAGATGGTGATCATGAGTTCCCAATCTGTTTTGGCCCGCGAGGTGATGGACTGAAGGTTGGTCGGGCGTACGATCAGGTCCTGCGCATCCGGTCCGTTCCCCTCTAACTTCTCGCCATGACATCGTAGGCAGTTCTTTTCGTACACCACCTGCCCGGCTTGAGGGTTCCCGCGCATGGCTTGCGCGGAGACCCATGAACTGCATCCCACCACTAGTAACAGCGCGCACCATACCACTCGAAGGTTCATAGCTCTGTGTCCTTTCTTGAATGAATCATTCAAGACCATCGATTGCAAAGCCATTGGACAATCAGCGCACCACGAGCACGGAGCAGCCGGCTCGATGCACGATCCCGTGCGACACACTTCCAAGCAAGAAACGATTGAGTCCCTTCCGCCCATGTGAGCCCACCACGATCAGGTCGAAGGCGGTTCCAAATTCGCAGACGGTCGTCACGGGATCCCCAAGGAGGACCTCGGTCGCTATCGTGAATTGCGGGCTCGCTAACGCTAAGGCCGTGTCTTTCACGACCTGTTCAGCATAGCGCTTGTTTTGCTCGGTCCACTCTACGAGATTCACCATGACATTGGGATCGATCATGTCGAGCGAGCGCACGACCGAGAGAATGGTCACCGCGACGGGATTCTTGAATGGATGGGAGGTCAACCATGTATGAAGACGGACCGCATCTACGCTGCCTTCCACTGCGAGGAGCACACGGGTGACGGGGCGAGCTTTTCCTTTCACGATCAAGGTCGGGATCGTCGCATGGAGCAGAACTCGATGCGAAATGCTGCCGGCCAACATTTCCGTTACCCGGCTGCGATCGTGTGTGCCCACTGCGATGAGGTCGGCGTTGACCCTGGCGGCACTGTCGAGAATGTAGGCGGCCGGGTGTTGGAAATCGCACAAGGTGCGGATCGAAGGGATCTCTGCGGGCAACATGGTGCGGCCGCGTTCAACGGCCTGGCGACCGGCCTCCATCAAGGCTTGGCGAAATTCATCGTACCCTTGCAGACCGGCGGCCTCGGCCATGATGGGATAGTGGAAGATGCCCAGATCCACACCATGGACGAGCACGACTTCGTCAGGCCGGTAGAGGAGGCCGATTTGTTCCACGACAACAAAGGCTTCGTCAGACCAATCCACGCCGGCTACAATTTTCATTGGTACCCCTTCCACGACTCAGAATAACGGGTGCGGTGCCGTACCAAACGGCAAGACCCGAGGCCGTTCGCCGACATTCCCGCGAATTCTCCAGGCGCCCCTCTCAAGCGTCAGATAATGCACTTCTTCGTGCCAGCTGTCGATTGGAACCCGCAGGCCGCTGATTTTCGAGAGGCCCGACAAGCTTCCGGTGCACGTCACTTCGATGATGGCGCTGGAGCCCGATCCCACTTTGACAATTTTCGAAAAGAAATGCACATCGCTCAGATCATGGTATTCCTCGAAGAGATCGCCCCAGATTTTACGGATATCAGCCAGTTGCAACCCGTGATAGTTGTACTGGGTGGCATAGAGCGCCATGATGCCGTCAAGGTTTTCTGCAGCGATGGCTGTTTCAGCCTTGTGAAACGCATCCAAGATCTGGTTGACGGTGGCCTGGTCCACCTCCACGACCGCGCCCTCAGGAATAGACGTCGTCGCCTGGCCTGCCGTTCCGGTCATGAGGCTGATGGCCGCCACAGCAACGAGTATCCATTGACTGGGGCGGGACCACAGCGGTCGTGTCATCGGCACAGTCGGCATGGGACTACCGTGGATCTCAAGGTCCTCATCACGATGTGTGATCCTATCAAATTGCCTATTGCGCGGACTGAAAGGGTGTTCGTCTCTGCGACCTCCCAACCCTGACGGGATCTTGGAATGTGTAGACATGTTTATGCGTACCCTCCCTGGCTAACAAGACGACTTATGAGTCCGGTGACGAGGGCGTACGTTCGAACATCGCTTCCTCGGCCAGATTGAGATATTGAATCACGTCGCGATCTTCGACTTGCGTGAAATCCGTATAGAAATTTCCCACGGCGTAGAACGGGTCCGGTGTCATGAGAATCACCAACTCATCCACATGTGAGCGAACGACCCCGATCGTCGACGGGGGTCCGACCGGAATCACGCCCACGAGACGGTGAGGCCGTAAACTGCGAATGGCGAGTGCCGAGGCCAGGAACGTCGAACCTGTGGCGATGCCGTCGTCAACCAGGAGCACAGTGCGGCCCGCGAGGTGCGGGAGCGGCCGTCCCTGCCGGTACAGGCTCTTACGACTGGCGATTTCTTTTTCTTGGACCTGCGTCAACTGGTCCAGCTCCTGTCGGGATAAGCCCAGCGAACGGACCGCCTCGTCATTCAGATGGCGCGATCCCGTCTCTGTCACTGCTCCAATTGCATACTCGGGGTCGCCAGGGGCACCGATTTTGCGGGTAATGAATACGTCCAGCGGAAGGTGGAGTGCCAGGCTGAGTTGATAACCGACCGCCACTCCGCCGCGGGGAAGGGCGAGAATCAATGCTGCGGGATCGTTGCGGTAATGATTCAGCCCATTGGCTAATCTTCGGCCCGCTTCTTCGCGATTGCGGAACATCACGCGTCCGCCTCCGTTGAGCCAGGCCGTTGATTCTGTCCTCTCATAGAATTCCCTGTGTGACTCCCAGGCCGATCAGAAATGTGGCCAGCAGCGTGAGCGCTGCAATCAGCCACCACAGATGACGGTGAGGTCCCATGGTCACCCGATGCCAATGCATGTGCCATGGAACCTCAAGATAGTGAGGGTGTCGGAACATTGCACACCTCTAGCAAGATGCTGAAAAAGTCCGCCAGCAGCGTTCTCGCATCGTTCAGACCCCTCAACGTACCTCACAGGGTACGCCTCGGCCCTTCACTCGCTGCGGCCTTGCTGGACGGTCTTTTTGAGCATCCTGCGAGAATGTTCCCCTATCGTGCCATGCGTGCGGACCTCGGGAGTTCTCGCATGCCAACATAGTCTTCCCGCAGCCTCTTCCGTCGTTCTCAGGAGACCTTCACCTCGATCGATTTTGGTTTCGCTTTCTCCGATTTGGGGAGATGCACTTTCAGCACTCCATCTTTGTATTCCGCGCTGACCTTGCTGCCGTCGGCATCTTCCGGCAGAGTGAAGGTCCGCATAAAGCTCCCGTACGACCGCTCGACCCGGTGGTACTTCTTCCCTTTTTCCTCTTTCTCAGACTTCCGCTGGCCGGAGATGCACATCACATCGTCTTGGACCGTCAGTTTGACATCTTCTTTCTTCACTTCCGGCAGATCCGTCTTAATGAGATATTCTTTCTCGTCCTCTGTAATGTCGACGAGCGGTGACCATTCGGCGACGGTCATGGCTTCCTTCCCTGCCTCGGCCTGAGCGGCCTGACGCCCTATATAGGTCGAGAGCCGCCTCTCCATATCCTCCAATTCTTTGAATGGATTCCAGCGCGTCATCCTGGGTTCCCAACGGGTTAAAGCAGACATCAGACAACCTCCTTGTGATTAAAAGTAAGAGTGAACGTCGATCAGGCCGATCTTCCCTCCGGTAAGGGGAAGGTCACGCAATAGGTGCCCAGGCCCGTGGGTACGAGCATGATCTCGCCGCGTCGGCTCAAGCGGTCGACTGCGAGAAACACTTGGTTCCATGTCAGATTGGTGCATTGCTGTGTAACGTCTTCGAGGTCGCATGTATGGGCTTTGCACACGATGTCGATCACTTGATCTTCAACAGCTGTATGTTGCGTCATGTGCCATCTCTTGAAGAGCGGAATGAGTTGTTGCGCAACTTGTGTTGCATTGTTGGTGCCACAGAATGATCTCACATGAAATCAAACGGAGAAGGTAGGTAACACAGGGAGTTACAGATTGGAGGAAGCAAGAGAGGGCCGCATCATTTGGTGGGTTGAGGAGTATTGGGCCAGTGACAAGTCAGGGGACTGTTGCCAAATACCTCAGCGAAGGTAGGGCTACTAGACGAACAGAAGGTCGGACTCAATCGCGGGCTTGGTTGACTACCATCGATCTATTTATTCGCTGAGAAATGGCGAGGAGGTGCCAGGGGTAAATGGGTTCTCCCTTTTATGCGACCCATCTGCAAACGGCCTCAGGTCTGTGCGAGCGCGGGTCGTGGGTTCGAAGGTGCGCCCTGCCATCCCGTGGACGCGAGAGGACGCAGCCATTCATGCAGTCCGATCAATGAGAAGGCGTGGACGCTTAATCTCCAGGCTCGAAGTGATGGTTCGCTGCGGCTCGCTGGCGGAGCCTGTGGGTGGCAAAATAGATGGGAGGAGGGACTATATTTCCGTGGTTCCCTTCTGGAGGTCAGGATCGGGAATCACGCCACTACATTCAACACACCGAACTTTGCCGGCCTTGTGTTCCTCCTCCGTGACGCGGTCCGAGATCAGGCGACTGTGTGTACAGGCGTAGGGCGGGGTCAGTGGTACAGATCGTGTCGTTCTTCTAGATCCTTCGAGATTCACAGTGCACCTCCGCGAGGTAAGCAGGCTTTTCAAGCATGTTTCCGATATCGTAGTTCTCTTGTGTCCGCAATGCAAGAGACAAGATATGGGAACGCGGAGGATACCAAGTTCACCTCTCTCCTAAGGTGACCTATGACTGGTAGCTCTCTTAAAAACAACACGCTATTCATGAATATTTACTAGTGGGGACTCTGCGACCGAGGTAATAAATAAGGGGAGCGGAGGCGGGTCCAGAGAGCTTGCTGTCTATTGTGAAGGTCTTGGAGGAGCTTTAGGCTTCCCGCCATCTCAGCGGGCCTGCTCACCACCCCTGCGCTCGACCTCGTATCTCTTGAATGTTCCTCTCACCGAGGCCGCCGCTTACTTATCAGATCACCGTCCCTTGCGAGAGGTCAATCGCTGGAGCTGTTCCGTCACCCTATGGCAGTCCCTGCGTTGCCGAGACGGGTGGTCGATCGTTCCAGTGGTGGTTAGACTTTCGCTTCGCTCTGCCAGTTTGCCCGGAGCAGGTCTTCGTGCTCCTCGTAGCGACAGGTAAATGTGCCGTGATGAGCGTGATGGAGCGCCTCGCCGATACGCCGCGCGAGATGGGGGTCGGTCGTGGTGATGACCACCCCTTTTGGTGCTTCGGGTTGATCCTCGATCTTGATAATGCGAGCCAGAGGATGTTCGGCTTTGGCACAGGCTTCTTCATTGCGTGCGAGCCCTAGAATCTCGTCCCGATGCGAGCCGACAAACTCACCGGTGAGTAGCAGCACTCCGCTCGGCGCGCCGTCCCGTATCCGTTCACAGGCAGGGCACACGAGGTCGTGACTCTTTGCTGGGACAGGAGCCCATGTCCACCGGCCTTTCTGGTAGACCGCTTTGCATTCACGACACACCGAGGGCTCCTGGAGTTTTCCCTTCGTTTTGTAGAGGTCGTGTTTCCGGGGTCGAACCGATCGATCTTTATTGTCTCGGGGTAGATGTGATGTTGACATAATAGCTCCTTCACTCCCCTCGCATGAGAGATGTTTGATCATTCCGTTGGAGGGAAGAGCCCCCCAACCGACCACAAATGCATGGACAATGCCATTGGGCAGAGCCTTGCCGAGCGGAATCCATTCTGCCGAATCTATGGAGGGATGCGAGCGTGTGGACCTGCATTGTGAAACAATCCCAAAGAGGCTGTGGTGATAAGGGGCGTTTCGGGACATCGCGATGGATCTGCTTGTGGTGAAATGCTCCACGGGATTTCTGGTGTGCAGCTCGTGCGCTTCTCTCTCGTCCATATGGTGGCCTGCCATGCGAATTGAGCTATTGGCATTCGTCATGCATTATCTCGTCATTGTTCTCGCCAATAGTATGAAGGTACGTGACGAGGACGCCATGGCTGATGGGGCCGGTCCCGCTCGTTGATTTCAGGATTTGAAATAGTGAGTCGATTGTCTGGTTGTTGTGGTGACGATTTCTCTGTCGTGCTCATACTTCATCTGGACATTCAGACGATACGGAGGGGATTGATCATTATACATAACCAGACGCGTTGGAATCTGGCCGCGCATCATTTCCGCAAGGCCATCATGGCCAATCCCGATCTTGCTGAAGCCTCTTTGAACTTAGCGGTCGCATTGGACCAGTTGGGCAAGCCGCATCAGGCTAGGGCTGCGTTCAAGAAGGCCGTGGAATTGGCTCCTGGCGGTCCGCGAATGAAAGAGGCGTCCATTTTGAAAGAATCCATCAGCACATGACTCGATTGAGGGAGAAGGTAGCTCCTTTCCCTGCTTAGACCATTACCAACCAAGGAGGATTCGATGAAGACGAAGGTATTAATAAGCGTGATGGGCCTGATCGCCATGCTGGGATGGGGTGTGCAGCCGAGCCTGGCGGATCCAGAACATGGATCCGCACACGTGTATTCCAGCGAACAGGGCTGTGGTCATGAGATGAGGAAGCACAATGCTTATCCCGCTGAGCATCTTCGGCATCTTTTACAGCACCAGAAAGATATCGGGCTGACCGAGGAGCAAGTGAAGAAGTTGAAAGCCATTGAACTGGACTTCGATCGGGCATGGATCAAATCCGAAGCGGAGGTTCATATTGCCGAACGTGAATTACTGGCATTGGTGGAGAATGAGAAGACCGACCTGTCTACGATCGAAGCCAAAGTGAAACAGAGTGGAATCCTGGAAGTGGGACTGCGGATGGTGGCGTTCAAGGCCCGACACGATGCACTCGCGGTCTTGACGCCGGAACAACGAGAGAAAGGCAAGGCTGCCCATGAAAAGAGGACGGGTGAAATGATGAGCGGTCGACACGGTGGTGCAGCCAGCGGCGGTCACTAGTCGAGCGAGGAAACCAGGCGGCGCCAGGGGAAAGGCCGCGAGGCCCAATCAGTCTCATAAAACACACGCTGTTCGTGGAAAGTTTTTTTGGGGGACTCTACGACTAGGGTAATAAAAGATCGGAGCGGAGGCGGGTCCAGAGAGCTTGCTGTCTATTGTGGAGGTCTTGGAGGAGCTTTAGGCTTTCCGCCCTTTCAGCGGGCCTGCTCACCACCCCTGCGCTCGACCTCGTATCTCTTGAATGTTCCTCTCATAGAGGAGGAGAGGTTACGTCGCGAATTGATGCGGCCCTTTTATGGCCGAGGTTTTCTTCTTGTCGTCGCCCACGGTGCGGTCGCGCAGCCGGTGAACTAACTCTTGATAGGACGACGTCCGGATGATCTTGTCGAACTGACTGCGATAATTCTTCACCAGGCTGACTCCGTCCGCGATGATGTCATAGGCGTGCCATGTCCCGTCTTTCATGTGCAGACGGTAATCCATCGGGGTTTCGACTTTGCTCGATCGCAGTTCGGTCCGTACCTCCGCATAGTTCCCCTCGATCCGTTCGGAGAGATAGGCCACTTGTTCGCCCGAATATCCCTCGATTTTTTCGGCATAGCGGTCGGAGAGAAAGCTCTTGAAGAGTTCGACGAATTCGGTCCGCTCGACGGTCGTGAGTGGAATCCAGTGTGCCGCGAGCGCTCGCTTCGACATTTCCGTGTAATCGAAGCGGGAAGCGATGACCCTTTCCAGCATACGCCGGCGCAGTATAAGTTTGGCCGGATCTTTGAGCTTCTTGTCTTCGAGGATATGGAAGACTTCGGTGAGTGTCGAGCGGACTACCTCAGTAGGGGACTCCGGGGTCTTGTCCGAAGAGCCGAACGCGATGGTACAAGTAAGGATGACAAGAAACAAAGGAAGCGCACAGGCCGTGCTTCTGGCGATCCGAGCCCGATGCGAGGCTCCGGACCACCCAGCCGGTCGCAGCATTGAGCATCCCACGGAGCCGAGGCCTGCTTGCCGCCGTAGCGCTACAATGCACGACAACCCGCGAACCTTTTCGGGCACAGTCGTGAGCATTAAGGCCCCACCCGCTCCATGCCTCGTCAATCCAGCACGAACGTGACTTTTAGGTCAACGCGATACAAGGAGACCTTTCCGTTTTCGACTACCACATGTTGCTCCTTCACCCAAGCCGATTTGATACCGTGAACGGTCTTGGCTGCTTTGGTGATCCCGTTCTGAATGGCATCTTCTAGACTCTTCGGCGATTCGGAACTGAGTTCGATGATCTTCGCGACGGACATGACCATCCTCCTTTGTTGGACACGTGACCGCAGTCGAGGGGCCGCTGGATGTCAGCTGGCTCCGGTGATGTTGCGAGATCTCACGTGGCAGGGTTTGACAATGTCGGCTTCGCGGTTCCTTCTTGCCTTTTTCATCGAGTCCGCTTGTCACCAGTTCCTCCATGATATGGAAAGGCAATTTTAAGGGCTGGTGAGCCGGAGCGATTTGTTCTCAATCTTTGTATCCTGGACCACTTTCCCAAAACTGTCAGTCAAGACGTCGTTCACCAGAGCCTGGGCATCCTCTGGGTCGAACCAAAAGACGTCGTCGGCTCCGCTTCCATTCAAGGTCATGCGGATCGTGCTTCCATCGGCCACATTTTGTGCTTGTAATGCGACCTTCGTTTTCGCCGTGACTTCGGTGAAGCCGACCCGACTCTTGGCGTGGACTGAAAAGTCGAGGATTTTTCCCGTGAGGACGACATCAGCGCCGTTGTCGCCGGCCCCTCGCTTAGTCACCTGCCAGCCCTGCGCGGTCAGATAGTCGGTCAGGGCCTGGGCGACTACATCGGCGTGATTGCCTCCCGGGACATCGAAATAGCTGACACCGCCCCAGAGGTGCGTCCGCATTCCCAGCCCGGTCTTATGGTTCCGATTGTCTTCGAACGGCCCGACTGCTGCAGGGGTATGTCGACGTAGCCTCCGCAAGCGACAAGAACAATTCCGATGAAGCCGGCCACCCGGCGAGCTGCCATCAAGAGTCTGGAGAGGTTGCCGCTGCGCTCATGGCTTCACGAGACTGGTAGTAGGAGGCGCAGTCTTCCTCCCGCCCCCGTACGATTCGCTTCCCGCTGAATGGGGCTTGGTGGCTGGTGATCACGGTGCACTGGCGTTCGCCATGGTCATCATCACAGTAGAGGATGACCCAGTCGCTTGTTTTCTTGAGTTGATGCGCCAGGGCGTTGTTCGAGTATAGGGCGGTATAATGGCGGCTGCCTCGCTGAGTGTGGAGGATCGGCAACCAGGCCACTTTCTTTGGATTGAATCGGTGTGGCGCAATCGTCTGTAGCCTCCCCGCCTGGGCAGAATCGCGATATTCGCTGTCCACATCCAGAAGCTCTTCAACAGGAGGTTCAGCAGTCGAGTGCCCGGTCGTCCTGGCAGCGCTCTGCCGGATACGTCCGAGTCGCGCGGTCAGGGAATCGATGATGCCCTGGAGTTTTTTGGGACCAATCCCTTCGATTTCTGTTAAGCGTCCGTCGTGCGCCGCCATTTCCAGTTGTTCCAGCGTATCGATGCCGAGGTTGTCGTGCAATCGTATGGCGAGGGCTGAACCGATCCCTGGAATGGACGCGAGCAGTAAGATCGGATCCATGTGGCCGCGCAGGCGGTCCAACATCGGTAGTCGACCGGTGACGAGGAGGGTATGAATGGATTGCGCGAGACTCACTCCGATGCCGGGCAATGATTGCAACCCCTCCGTACCGCCTTGCTGTGCGATCTCCAGGGCGGGAACCGTCAAGCGTTCAATCGTCTCTGCCGCCGCCCGATAGGCCCGCACGCGAAACCGATTTGCGCCTTGATCCTCTAAGAGCTGCGCGACTTCTCGCAATCGCCCGGCGATGTCTTGATTCTGTGCGATGGGCGCCATGTCTGTGCCTGACCTCACTCGTAGTGCAATGCCTCGATCGGGTTCATCTTCGACGCTTTATTCGCGGGATACAGGCCGAAGAAGACGCCCACGATCAGTGAGAACAGAAACGCAATGCCGACGGCCTCTGGAGAAATAATGGTCGGCCATCCCACGATCGTGGTCAGCAGCTTCGCACCCCCGATGCCGGCGGCCACGCCGGCGATTCCGCCAATTGCCGTCATAATGATCGCTTCGATCAGAAACTGGAGCAGGATATGCCTGCGCTTCGCGCCGACGGCCATGCGAAGCCCGATCTCTTTCGTCCGTTCCGTGACCGACACCAAGAGAATATTCATGATGCCGATGCCGCCGACGATCAGCGAAATCGAGGCAATACTCATCAGCATCAGCATCATGGTCCGGCTTGTGCCGGCAATGGTCTTGGCAACATCTTCCATAGTGCGGATGGTGAAGTCGTCATCCTCCTGGGCGGGGAGATGATGGCGCGCTCGCAAGAGCTCTTTGATGTCTGCGACGACGGCAGGGATCTCATAGCGCGTCTGCGTGGCGACCAGGATGATCCCGACCGTTCCGAGAAATTTCGTGCCCATGACTTTTCGTTCAGCCGTCGAGAAGGGGAGTGCTACAAAATCGTCCTGGTCCTGACCCGTGATCGATTGGCCCTTCGGTGCCAGGACCCCGATCACACGAAGCGGGGTGTTCCTGATGCGAATCTGGGCTCCCACCACCTCTTCCCCCGGTTCGAACAGATTCTGGACGGCGGTTTTACCCAGCACAACAACCTTTGCGGCCGAATCCATGTCCGACTGCGTGAAGAAGTTGCCCTGCGCAATCGGCCAACTTCGAATGTCGGTGAACTCGGGGGTGGTGCCGAGGACGATAGTGCTCCAGTTCCTGTTCTCACGAATCACCTGAAGGACCGAGCGCGTGGCATACATGATGGTTGTGACACTGCCGACTTTTGTCCGGATATCTTCCGCATCGTCGACCGTAAGCGTGGAAATCGTGCCGAGCCCGCCACGCACGCCGCCGACGGTCGTGGCGCCCGGAACGATGATGAGGACGTTGGTGCCCAGGCTGGTGATTTCAGCCTGGACGGAGGCGGTGGCGCCCTGACCCAAGCTGACCATCGCCACGACGGCGCCAATGCCGATGATGATGCCGAGCATGGTCAGCCCGGCGCGTAGCGGATTCCGGCGCAAACTACGGAGCGCCGACAAGATCGT
>JBBRRM010000011.1:0-17996 GCA_038275915.1 Nitrospirales bacterium | reverse complement strand
CCGTCGAGATCAAGCCGAAGATCGAGCTGCGGGACTATAAAGCGCCGAGTCCGATCTCGCTCAAGCCCGACAAACGCGCCGTGACCGATGAGCAGCTGGACCGGGGACTCGAGGTCTTGCGCGAACAACAGGCGCGCTTAGAAGCGGCACCGGCAGGTCGGACCATCGTGGACGGGAACTACATCGTGCTGAATCTACAAGGCACTCTCGATGGAGCGCCGCTGGACGGGACGAAGAAGGAGGGTCAACTCCACAAGGTCGGATCTGGCGCATCCGTCTTGGGATTGGAAATTGATTCGCATGTCGTAGGGAAGAAGGAGGCTGACGTGCTCGAAATTTCCCAGCTGTACCCATCCAGCCATCCCGATCCCCGCGTCGCCGGTAAAACGGTCGTCTTCACGCTGACCATCCAATCTATCAAGGAAAAGAAACTACCGGCCTTGGATGATGAATTTGCCAAAGACTGCGGCCCCTACACCTCGCTTCAAGAAATCAAAGATAAACTGCGGAGCGGGATGGAACAGGCACTGAAGCGAGAGATCGAAGACACCTATAAGGATACGATCATCAAACGGCTCGTGGAGACCCACCACTTCGACCTCCCGGAAACCCTGGTAGAGCGCGAGTTGGAGGCCATCCTGCGCCAGCATATAGAGCAGCAACGACGAAAGGGCAGCAACCAGGAAGCCGCTGGCACGGAGGATCTCACCAGCCTTCGCCAGCAGAATCGGGAGGAGGCGTCACGCCGCGTGAAGCTCGGCCTCGTGTTGGAAGCAATCGCCGAGAAAGAAGGTCTGACGGTCACTCAGGACGATCTCAATGCCGAAATCCTGCGGCTGGCGTCGGAACTGAAAATGCCCCCTGCCGACCTCGTCAAAATGGTCAAATCCGGCGGACAAGACTCCATCGATGAGTTACGCGCCAGAATTTTGGCGGATAAAGCCTTGGATTTCGTATACCGTAATGCGGTGATTCAGGGATAGTGTCGCGATGCAAGGCCGGCCTTGTATCGCGGCTTCAACACGCTGTCAGCGGAAAGGAACGACATGCATGCTAGTTCCCATTGTAATCGAAACCACTAACCGAGGCGAACGCGCCTACGACATTTATTCCCGGCTCCTGAAAGATCGAATCATCTTCCTCGGTGCGCCGATCGATGACGTCTTTGCCAACCTGGTTATTGCGCAGCTCTTGTTCCTCGAAGCAGAGGACCCTGAAAAGGACATCAATCTTTACGTCAACTCACCGGGGGGAAGCGTTACGGCGGGATTGGGCATTTACGACACCATGCAGTATGTGAAACCGCCGATTAATACCATTTGCCTTGGCCAGGCCGCCAGCATGGGGGCCTTCTTGCTCACCGCTGGAACCAAAGGCAAGCGATTCGCCCTGCCGAATGCGAGGGTCATGATTCATCAGCCCATGGGCGGCTTTCAAGGACAAGCCACTGAAATCGATATTCATGCCAGAGAGATCTTGAAAATCCGCGAGCGACTCAATGAGATTATGGCCAAACATACCGGCCAGCCTCTGGAGAAGATATCCCAGGACACCGAACGGGATTATTTTATGTCGGCAGAAGAGGCCAAGCGGTATGGTCTCATCGATGAAGTCATTACGCGGCCACCGAAGCTCCTCAAGGCCCTCACTGGCGATGCAGGAAAAGACGCGACCAAGGACAAGTAACAGGGAGGACGCATGGCTAAGCAGGATAAGATGGATCGACATCTCCGCTGCTCGTTTTGTGGAAAGAGCCGCGACGAAGTCCGCAAATTGATTGCCGGACCCACCGTCTATATCTGCGACGAATGCGTCAATCTCTGTAACGACATCATTGCCGAGGATTGGGAAGAAGCGAAAGAGGAGATTTCGTCGAAACTCAAAAAGCCGGTGGAAATCAAACACCACTTGGATCAATACGTCGTGGGACAGGAACGGGCCAAAAAAATTCTCTCGGTGGCCGTTCATAACCACTACAAGCGAATCTCGGCTAAGGACAAAGACGTTGATGACGTGCAGCTTCAGAAGGGCAACATCCTCATGTTGGGCCCCACAGGCACAGGAAAAACGCTGCTGGCCCAGACCCTCGCAAAGTACCTGGACGTCCCCTTCACGCTGGCCGATGCCACCACCCTCACCGAAGCAGGGTACGTCGGCGAAGACGTGGAGAACATCATCCTCAAGCTTCTGCAAGCAGCCGATTACGATGTTGAACGGGCCGAACGGGGCATCGTCTACATCGATGAAATTGACAAGATCAGCCGCAAGAGCGACAGCCCATCGATTACCCGCGACGTCTCGGGCGAAGGAGTGCAACAGGCACTGCTCAAACTCATCGAAGGGACCGTCGCCAACGTGCCGCCACAAGGCGGGCGCAAGCATCCGCACCAAGAGTTTATTCAGGTCAATACGAGCAACATCCTGTTCATCTGCGGCGGGGCGTTTGTCGGGCTCGAGCAAATTATCGAACAACGTCTGAACCGCAAAGCGATGGGATTCGGAGCGGAAGTTCGCGGAAGGAACGAGATACGACTTGGCGAACTGTTCGCAAAAGTTCAGCCGGAAGATTTCCTCAAGTACGGCTTGATTCCGGAGTTCGTCGGTCGGCTGCCAGTCGTCGCGACCCTGGACGAGTTGGACGAACGCGCCCTCATTCGAATCCTGACCGAGCCGAGAAACGCGCTCACCAAACAGTATGAGAAATTGCTCTCCTTTGAGAAGGTGAAACTGAAGTTCACGGAAGGCGCGCTTGGAGCGATCGCACGGAAAGCATTTCTTCAAAAAACCGGCGCGCGAGGATTGCGGGCCATCCTCGAAGACGTGATGCTGGACGTCATGTATGATGCCCCTTCCCAGAAGCAGATCAAAGAAGTCCTCATTACCGAGGATGCCATCCTCGGCAAGCACCCTCCCCTCCGAATCTTCGAACAAGACAAGGATGTGAAAACTGCCTAAGTCATTATAAACGTAGCTCTTTTTGCTGGTTCGCACGGGGGATCTATTCAGGAGGTTCCAGGCCAGGATCGTTTGGCCTGGTTACTCCTTCAACACCTTCTTCCTCGAAGACTTGCGACTCTCTGCTCACGCTTCCTGCATCGAGTTTGAAGCCACACTCATAACTCTGCACTTTTCCTCGACAAGGCGAAATGCTGCGCTATACTTGCGTTACAGTTCGAACGTGGAGGACGTGTGAAATATCCAGTGTCTTTAAGCCTGCGACATAAAGGAAGAACCCTCGACCTCGACGCAACCCGTGAAGTGATCACCCTGCTTGGAATCAATGGTGAACCCATAGGCAACCTGTCGTGGGACTTCGTCATCGACCAGATTCTGGCCTATCGCAAACCTCCGGCTGGACGGGAAACCAGGAATGAGCCGCGCGTGACACTCACTTTCCGTGTCAAATACAACACCCCGGAAGGTCAGCAGTTTGAAAGTCGGGCAGGCGGCATCGGCGGAGGCGGACTCTTTATCGAAAGCCATGTCCCACTGCCGGTCGGCACCAAACTCGCTCTTGAATTCTCGCTACCGGAGAAGCCGTCAGAATGGCTGCCGGCGAAGGGACTCGTCGCATGGGTCTGCCCTAAAGCAGACCAATATACATTTAGCCCTGGCATGGGGGTGCGCTTTACGGAGATTAACCCCGATATTCGTAACCGAGTCCTCGCACTCGTGAGATCCCTCCAGACCATCGGGCAGCCGGCCTAGCGAATAGCCATTTGCAACCGAATTGTTCCGTGTTCAATACAAGGACCTGACCATGAAGTTTCCTGTGACCACGACGGAAAAACATGAAGGAAAAGTCCTCGAGATGAATGCCGACCAGGAAGTGATCACGCTTCATAGTGCCACAGGAGAACTGCTCGGCATACTATCGTGGAGAGAGGTGATTGAACAGGTTCTTGCGGGTGGCGACGACGCCCGATTTGCCCATGCGCGCTCTCATCCGAGAGCCCCGCTCGCCGTAAAGGTTCGCTACACGACCCCGGAAGGCAAACAATTCAACAGCTTAACCGGCGGCATCGGTGCAGGCGGGTTGTTCATCGAAAGCAGCACCCCGCTGGCCCCTGGCACCGAGCTGTCCGTCGAGTTTGCACTGCCCGATCGTCCTTGGGAAAAATACAAGGCCACAGCCAAGGTCGCCTGGACCCGCAACAAGCCTGAGCGGCACCTGCTATTTCCAGGAATGGGCGTCCAATTCACTAACATCGATGAAAAGGCCCGCAACGAGCTCGTCGAACTCGTTGATGCGTTGAATCGTGCCCGCGTAGCGACCTAAGCACCTCATTTCGCCCACCGGCGCACCCCACTGTCTAGATCCTTCGCGATCGTCGCGCTGAACGCTGCCGTCGTATCAGTATCGCTGAGCATTCCAAGACGATAGGCTGCTTCTGCTCGCACCCCAGGCGAGGGATCTCGAACCAAACGCTCTCTGAGCCAAGGGGAGACACCCGGCCCTCCCCATTCACCCACCGCCGCCACAATCCCCTGACGAACCTCCGCATCAGCGTCATGTCCTGCGGCGATAAGCGCAGAAATGGATTGGCTCGCGTCAATCTGCAGCAATGCCCGGGCTGCTGTTCTCCTAATCGCCACATCCGAGGATTTCAATAAGCTTAGGACGGGCTCCAGCAATCGGGAGCTTGGTTCGACTTCGCCGATCGCTACAACAGCCGCCTGCCGGACCGATTCGACAGAGTCCTCCAGGGCCAACCTCAACAGGGCAACCACTCCATCAGTAGCTGTGGGCTTCAAGCGACCCAGAGCGATCACAGACGCTTCGCGCACCACTGAAGCCGGATCGTGTATGAGGGGGAGAATGGAGTCAATGGTTCGGGAGTCGCCGATCTTTCCGAGGGACTCTACTGCCATCCGCCGTACCGCTGGATCTCCATCGCGGAGCACTTCCAGCAAGAGCGAAACCGTACGGTCCTTTGAGGAAGATGGAGAATTCTGGACGCAACCGGCAAGACAGAAGACTGACAGGAAGACCGCCCACACTATTACATAAGAGGAATGACGACGATAGCGCAGGGTCCAACGATCGGGCAGATGCCGGGAGATCGCAGCCCGATTCACGCTTGTTTAGGAGGCGCTTCGTGTAAGGCCGGCAGTTCTTTAGCCGCTTCGATGGATTGCTGAAATTCCTTTTGAGCAGAATCCATCTCAGCTTGGATTGTCCGCATCTCCGGGTCGACCGAATTGCGGACATCGGCCACAGCCTGCTTGAACGTCCGCAACGCATCGCCAAGTCCTTCTCCCAAACTCTGCATATCCTCAGGTGAGACTGCAGCTGGCTGCGCGGCTTTGGCTTTCATCGCCGCCTGCTGCGCCTGAATCCGCGCCACCGCATCCTTGTTGACAATGGCTGAGGGGCGCTTGGCTACAGGCTTCGCTTGGACGCCCGCAGGGAGGGGCGGATACTGAGCCCGCATCATTGGCGTCGGAGCCGCCGCGCGTTCTTCCATCGTGGGAGGCTGCTGACCCTGTGCCGCTGATTGGGCGAGTGGGGAGGCTGGCGTAGATGTTGTCGGCCCAGTGGGCTGGGGCGGCGCCGCCATGTTGTACATCAATGCGGCGGTGGTTCCCGGAGTCATTTCCGGACCCGGTGTGTAGGGTGCCGTGGGTTTCAGAACAGGTGAAGTCTGTCCCGGCATCGGCGCCGGCGATGCTGCAGTCTGAACTGTTGATTGAACTTGCATAGGTGCGGGTGGATTCGCTTCCGTGGCCTCCGGCGGGGGAATGTCGTTGACTTCCTTCTTGAACCCTTTGAGCGCCTTTCCGACTCCTTCACCGATTTGCGGAAGTTTTCCCGCCCCGAAAATGATGAGGACTATAACAAGAATAATGATCAGTTCCGAGATCCCCATGGTACCAAACATGGTGTGTGATTCCTTTTCCCTATGTTCCGACAAACCGCCGCCGGTCTTGCCTTTTTGAGAATCTAATTAACTCTATAGGGCAGCAGGATCCACTGTCAAGGAATGGACAGGCGCTTAGCAGACTGGGGGAAACCATTTTGGCCAGCAGAACTGCGAGGGCCGGCACGTCGGCATTACAAGGAGAAAAACCCCGCAGGGTGCCACAAAGGTCAGTCCGGCAAGTCCGCAGCAAGCGAAGAGACGAGACCTATGCCTCGGTGCGTTAGGCCTCTGAGCGCAGCGAGAACGCTGCATAGGAAAAGGCGCGTCCCCGGGGCGCCAGGGTCGGGCGGGTGAGCACCGTGACCGTTCCAGTCATCCTGCTAGAAGAGCGGGACGATCTCCTCCTGCACGGGCAAACCAAACACCAACGCCTCACGATCGGCGAGGTACACATCCAGTTCACTCCTGATACCAAACTCACCGGGCAAGTAGATACCCGGCTCAATAGAAAAGCAGGTTCTCGGCATCAGACGGCGGGTATCCTGCGTCTCCAAGCCATCAATGTTAGCTCCATTCCCATGCACCTCTTCGCCGATTGAATGGCCCGTGCGATGGACAAACTGATCCCCATAGCCGCCACGCTGGATAACCTGCCGACAAGCGTCATCGACCTCCCAGCCGAACGGGCGATGGCCGGCAGCGACTTCTGTCCGAACAAAGCTCAGCGCCGCGTCACGCCCCTGCCGGACCAGCTCGAAGATCTCACGATGCTTTACAGGCACCGTCTGACCGACAAAGCCGGTCCAAGTAATATCGGCATAGACCGACCCAGTCTCCGCTCGTTTGGCCCAGAGATCGATCAACAACAATACATCGCGGGTCACTTCGGCTGACCCCGTTTCTCCCGGGCCATAATGAGGGTCGGCGCTGTGGGCATTGACAGCGGCGATCGGTGGGCTCGACGTGATCATTCCGGCATCATGCATACGAGTGAGAATAAACTGCTGCACTCCATATTCAGTGAGATTGCGACCCTGGATCACCGCGTCATGCACATGACTGAATGTCTGATCAACGATGCGCCGTAAGGCCGCGGCGGCAAACTGATGCGATTCGAGTTGACGATCCGTCCAGCGCGCCTCAAACATCTGAATCAAATCCGCTGATGTGACCACGTCGACATCGTAGCTTCTAATCAACTCGATCGTGCCGGCATCCACGCGCGAGACGTAGGGGACCGCATTCAGCGGAGAATACTGCATGGCGACACGAAGCCCGCCTGCGAGCAAGCGCGCGAGGATTTGCCGTTGCTGCTCCCACGACACGTAGTAGTCGTCCTGTCCCGGCAAGACCTTCAGCACGTGCGGCTCAATACGATGCAGCACCTTGACCGGAACCCCATGGGCCGGGACCCAGTAATACCATCGCCTCGTTACGTGGAGCGTAGGATCGAGCTGGAGTATGCGATAGGCGAGGGGGTCGCTCCCGCGGAAATCATAGAAGAGCCAACCATCGATTTCCGCATCACGAAGGGCCTGCTGAATTTCAGTGACACGTTGCTGTGCAGCCGTTGTCATCGTGCGGGGCATCTTATCGTCGCAATGCCAAACCGTCAATGAGGCGGTCGTGACGATCGGAGGTCATGCTACAATGCGCACTATGGCAGGCGAACATCCACCAGAACCTTCTCCATTTCGGGTCACGCTGTTTGTCGGACCGCAGCCAGTGGAGGGGAGCCCCTTCACCTCCTCATGTGTGTTCAACGTCAAGAAACGAAGTTGGAAAGGCGGGATCCAGGTCGTCGTCGCCATCACTCAGAGCCAGATTGATAGCCTCAGCACCGAAGTGGATCTCTCCCGCTGGTTGGCTCAGGCCCTGAACGATCTCTCAGGTGAAGATCGTTCATCCCATCGGGAACGAGCCCACGAACTCTTTATCCAAGCAGTCTGTTGGTGCAAGCTCGACCTACTGTTGCAATCCGGCATCACTCAAGAGAACCAATGTCTCACAGACGACACATGGATTGCTGAAGTCAAAGACACCGTGATCACGCGGGCGAACTTCATCACGTCATATATTGCGGCTGAACTGGACCTGGTACAGAAAGATGCCGCCCCTTTATAATTTTAGAGAAGAGAGTCTATTCGGCCGCGGCAGGGGGTTTGCAATCGGAGTTGAATTTGTTATAACCCCACTATCCCTGAATCATCGCTGAGCGTCCTTGGGTCAACCACTGTCGCTCAGGTCGTTCTGTCGTAGAAGGAGGATTATCTGTGAATACATACTCGTCTTCATCCAATCGCCCCCATGGGGTGTCCAGCTTCAAACTGGTGGCAGTTTTCTTGGTCCTGGCCATATCTACTGTCACGATGCTGCCATCGGCGTGGAGCCAGGAAAGCACGGCCCCTCCGGCGAGCGATGGCACCGAGGGCGGAACCGCGTCAAGCGCGGGTATGCAAGCCGCTGCCGGTGTATCCACCCTGTTATATCTTCCGTTAAAGCTGGCCTTCGCCATTGGTGGAGGGCTTGTGGGTGGACTCGCCTATGCATTTTCCGGCGGGAATGAACAAGCAGCCAAAAGCATCTGGAACACCAGTCTTTACGGCACTTACATCATTACTCCCGATCACTTGCAAGGCAATCGGCCCATCCGCTTTCTCGGGGTCGCTGATTCGAATGATGCGCCGGAGCCAGCGCCCGCTCCGGAGCCCATTCGCTAGCCCATGAAACCGATCATCGGCGTCACACCAGACTTCAACGCCGGTGATCGGGAGGAATGGGGTGGCCGCGAGCCCACGTACTTTTTGCGCGCACGCTACATCCAGGCCATCGAAGAACTCGGTGGCATCCCGCTGGTTCTTCCTCTCCTTGCAGATCGGGCCACGAGGCGGCGCCTCCTGAAGCAACTTGACGGTCTCCTCCTCACTGGCAGCGGGCCGGACCTCCCCCCGTCATTGTATGGAGAACGTCAGCGCTATCCTTTCGCAATCGTGAGCGAACGTCGCGCGAGCTTTGAACTGGACATCGTCCACCTGGCGAGACAAAGTGATGTTCCGCTGCTCGGCATCTGCGGAGGCATGCAGACGATGAACGTCGCCTGCGGAGGCAGCCTTATTCAGGATATTTCATCCCAAATATCCAAACCGCTCCAACATCGACAACCGACTCCAGCGACGAATCTCAGTCACGCCGTCACGGTCACACCAGGCAGCCTGCTCCGTCGTATCGTGCGATCGGTGTCGATGCGGGTGAATAGTTCCCACCATCAATCGGTCAAAATCGTCGCACCATCCTTGGTTGCCAGTGCCCTGGCCCCCGACGGTATCGTGGAGGCAATCGAATCTCCGACCCATTGCTTCTTTCTCGGCATCCAGTGGCATCCGGAATTTCTCTTCGACCGGCACCCGCTGCACCGGCGATTGTTCGAAGCCTTTTTACGCGCCGCCCGCCGCGGGGCAGCCTAACAGGATGCTGAAAAAACGTCCGCCAACGGAGACGGACTGTTCTGGCGTATGTACATCATAGTTTTCCCGCGCTCTGCCAACCGCCCATGCAGAATCTCTCGTTTCCCGGCTCAGGCAAATGGAACAAGCCTGCTATACTTGACCCCATATGGAAGAGAAGCTCGTTGACCCTGCAGCACCATTCCCCATCCCTGAGGCCAGAGGAGCTTCGGTGATCAGCCGACTCTTCCGGACCAAGTCCATTGAACAAATCCTTGCGGACGCCGATCACCCCGATCATCGTTTGAAAAAGACCCTCACGGCCTGGGATCTGACCGCACTCGGCATTGGCGCCATCATCGGCACCGGCATCTTCGTTCTGATCGGCACCGCCATCGTCGGCGACGCCCACCGTCCAGGAGCAGGGCCTGGAATCATCCTGTCATTCGTGCTCTCCGGTCTGACCTGCGCCTTCGCGGCACTCTGCTATGCCGAATTCTCCACCATGATTCCCGTGGCCGGCTCTGCCTATACCTATTCGTATGCAACGTTGGGAGAATTCCTGGCATGGATTACTGGCTGGAATTTGATTCTCGAATACGGTGTGGCCTGTGTCGCCGTAGCCATCGGATGGTCAGGCTATTTCAATAATCTTCTCAGGTTGGCAGGGATCGAATTACCGCACTGGGCTACGCATCCACCCGGAGGGCCCGACGGAGGCGTGGCCAACTTCCCCGCCGCCATTATCGTGTTACTCGTCACCATCATCCTCGTCATTGGGATTAAAGAAAGCGCTCGCGCAACTGGCATCATTGTGTGCTTGAAGCTGACGGTCATCCTCTTCTTCATCGCCGTAGGCACTCCGGCCGTGAATCCCGGTAACTGGACGCCCTTTATGCCGCAGGGATTCGCCGGTGTCGGTGCCGCAGCGGCCATCGTGTTCTTCGCCTATATCGGATTCGACGCCATCTCGACGACCGCCGAGGAAGCCAAAAATCCACAGCGGGATCTCCCGATCGGGATTATCGCCTCACTCAGCATCTGCACCGTCCTCTATATTGCCGTGGCCGCAGTCCTGACAGGTTTGATCCCATCTTCGCAGATCGACATCCATGCACCGGTAGCCGAAGCGCTGAGTATGGTAGGTTTCAAGTGGGGAGCGGCGATTGTGGCCATTGGAGCAGTAGCCGGAATTACCAGTGTACTCGTCGTAATGATGCTGGGTCAGATTCGAGTATTCTTCGCCATGTCGCGCGACCACCTCTTGAGTCCCTGGCTCTCGACCGTTCATCCACGCTATGGCACGCCTCACTATGCCACTGTGCTCACCGGTATCGCTGTGGCCACGCTCGCTGCGCTGATTCCCATCGGCGACGCGGCGGACATGACGAACATCGGCACCCTCTTTGCCTTCGTCCTGGTCTGTATCGGTGTCGTCATCCTACGCTATACGAAACCCAACCAATCCCGCCCATTCCGGCTTCCCTTCATGCCGGTCGTCCCCATTCTGGGGATGCTCGCCTGCCTTGGCCTCATGAGTTTTCTCCCATGGGTGACCTGGATTCGATTCGTCGTCTGGACCGCCATCGGCGTGGTTGTCTATGTGGGATACGGCATGAAACACAGCAAACTGAACGGCCCCCCGGTGAAGGCCCTCTTCCAAAAGGTTCAGTCTAAATAGAGAGCGGATTAGTTTGATTCGTCTGAGGACTGAGCCACCGGGGCTTGAGTAGGGGTCGATGCCGTGTTCGCAGGAGCGGTCGGTGAGGCCTTAGCCGCGACAGGCTGGCCCGCTGATGGTGATGGGGCAGCTGACACCGCTGGTTTGGGAGGAGCGGGTGGCTTGGGAGCAGCAGGTTTCTCCGGCTTGATGCCTCCTTCCCATGAAGGCCCGGAATACATATCCGTCGAGAGACCCTTCGATTTCCATTTCTCTTCGAAATCCGCGGCCGCCTTATTCGGCGTCTCCCCTCTTCCCACTACATCATTCCACGGATAGGCTCTGGGACCGATCTGGCAGCCCGTCCCCGTCCGATTCAAATACAAGGCAATCGGATTCCCGCGGTACGGTCCAAGATAGATATGCACAGAACCGGCGTATTCGAGCAAATGTGCCATGCCCGTCTCCAGAAGGGTGGCATGATGCCATAAGAAGGGAGAGGAGGGCAAGGAATAGAAAAAGGAGACTGCTCGATTGGTCCCACTCCATCGGCGAGATCGCTCCAAGCTATCGCGCCTGACCAAAGGGGTAAAGAACAATCTGAGGGAAGAATCCTTACGGTGACGTGGTCGGAGATTGCGCCGGGCGTTTGCGGACCAAGAAGACCCCAATGGTGAGCACCATGATGACCGTGACGTTCAAACCCACGTCCATGAGGTATTGATAAAATTGCGTGTCTGTCATGCCCGTCAGATGTGAAAGTTCCGCACTGGCAGTCAGGACTCTTCGCGTGCAGGCGATGATACCCACGGCAAGGTAGGGCTCGAGATCCAGGACTTCAGTCTGGAGAAACCTGATGACCGTTCGAAACAGCTCGAGCAGAATAATCACCAGCAACAGATCATTCAATAGCTTGAGGCCGGAAGGCAGAAGTCCGATTTGGCCGGCCTTAGCAACGAAGACGTACCAGGCATGGGCGAAGATGAGCATCCCCAGTACCAGCAGACTAAATCCGGCTGTGAGGTATCCCAGCCGGTCGAGCCACTCCATGGCTCCGCACCAACGTTTCATGAGTTCTTTTCGGTCCTGCATCATTCCTCCATCCGGGATGGCTCATAGACTGCGAACCATCTATTGAGGCACGCTGACTTCGATGACAGGCACATCGCAAACGACGGGAGCAGAAACGGGATGCTCAAAGGATAATCCTGCCAGCACACACTTTTGAACGTTGAATCTCCAAGGGACAGGAAAACGAAGCTGACATGCGCTTCAGCATCTTGCTAGGCTGTTCCCGGCGGGCCCATTGCGTCTGGCTCTGGTCCCCGCATCCCGCCAAATTGAAGTTCCCGCATTGAACTGGCCGTCAGCGAATGACCACAGCAACGAATTTCCGTGAAGCCTGCTCCGCCGTCTATGATCATGACGCGGAGCCCGCAGGAATCCGGATACAGCTTCTTTTCATCGAGCACCACGGCAGGAGGCAAGCCCCCCTTTTTCCTTCCACGTATGGTCGCCACATCCGGTACCAGATCCTCTTCTGTCAGGGCATGATCGCAACAGACGATCTTCTCGAATCCCTCGCCGCCGCCCATGACTTTGACGACCAACCCGCAGGCATGCGGGTGCCGCTTAAATTCGTCGAGGACATCGCCTTTCTTCAATGCCATAACCCCTCCTGCTCTAAAAACGAATCGCTCGCGCCCTATAATGTCGAAACCCTCGCTAACCGTCCCTGCACCTGTTCGATCGTGCGCAACAACATCTGATGGGTTCGACATCCCGCAATCAGCCTTGCATCGGAGATTGTGACCGGCTTGTAGGGTGCCACGAATCGCTCTTTCAGGCGGGCGATTCGCGCCGCCGAAAGATTCAACCGTTCGGTAGAAATCGTCCCTGCCGCCACCGCCTGCTCCATGGCTCCAAACGCGGCGATCTCCCGATCCCGATCCTTACAAATCAATAAGACGTCGCATCCCGCCAGCACCGCCCGCACCGCAGCATCTTCTACCCCATAATGGTCGATAATGGCGTGCATTTCTAAATCATCCGTTAACACCACTCCGTCATATCGCAGTTCCCTGCGCAAGAAATCGGTGATGATGGTCGGCGAGAGCGTAGCCGGAAATTCGTTATCGAGAGCGCAGTAGCGCACGTGTGCGGTCATCAGCGAGGCGATGCCTTGCCCAATGGCACGACGGAAGGGAGGAAACTCAATGTTTTCCAATCGTTCCCGAGATGCGTCGACTACCGGAAGTTCTTTGTGAGAATCGGCATTCGTATCGCCGTGACCGGGGAAGTGCTTGCCGCAGGCCACGACCTTATTGTCTTGCAGCCCTGCCGCCGTCGCCAATCCCAGTTCACCAACCACCCCTGGCGTTGTGCCGAACGCACGGTCGCCAATGACCGGATTGTCCGGATTGCTGTTCACATCGAGTACCGGCGCCATATTCATGTTCACGCCTACCGCCCTCAGCTCTTTGGCAATGGTAGCGGCAGCTGCGTAGGCCAATTTGGTCGAATTACAGCGGCCCAAGACATCGCAAGGCGGGAAAATCGTAAAGCCCTTTGGAAGACGGGACACCCGACCACCTTCTTGATCGATCGAGATCAACAGCGGCGAATGGGGACTACAAGCTTGTAGATCGTTGGTCAGTTCGACCATCTGCTCCACGGATTCCAGGTTTCGCGAGAACAGGATGACCCCGCCCGGCTTGTACTCTTTGATGAACGAGGCCAGATCGGACGTCACCGACGTGCCCAGAAACCCGACCATGAACAGCTGCCCGATCTTTTGGCGCGATGGCATCCGATGTCGTTCCAATGCTAGAGACTCCGATCAATCAGATACTGCAACAGCAACCTGGTCCCAATTGCGGTGGGACCCTTCGGAATGTAGGCCCGTTCCCGCTCACTCCAATCCGTACTGGCAATATCCAGGTGGACCCACGGGCAATCTCCCACGAATTTGCTCAGAAAGAGCGCCGCGGTGATCATGCCGCCGCCACGACCGCCGATGTTGCGCATATCGGCGACGTCGCTCTTGAGCTGTTCGAAGTATTCCTCCCACAAGGGCATCTCCCATACCCGCTCGCCGGCCTTCTGTCCCGCCTTCCTGACCTGTTCTTTGAGCGCCTGATCACTGCCGAACATTCCGATCGCAAATTGTCCGAGTGCGACCACACAGGCCCCCGTAAGCGTCGCAATGTCGATCAAGGCCGCCGGCTTATAGCGCATCGCATAGGCGAGACCGTCGGCCAGAATGAGCCGGCCTTCCGCATCCGTGTTCTGCACCTCGACGGTCTTCCCCGAAAGCGTCTTCACGATATCGCCCGGCTTCATCGCCCGGCCACCCGGCATGTTTTCCGCCACAGGCAGGATACTGATGAGACGCAGCGGGAGCTTGAGTCTGGCTGCCGCCCTGATCGAGGCCAGGACTTCGGCGCCCCCCGTCATATCTGCCTTCATGTGCTCCATATTTTCGGCAGGCTTCAGGGAGATCCCGCCCGTATCGAAGGTAATCGTTTTCCCGACCAGCACGACCGGACGCTCGTCTTTTTTCTTGGCTCCGTTGTATTCAAGGATGATGAACTTGGGTGGCTCTTGGCTCCCGCGCGCCACTCCGAGCAGCGCACCCATCCCCAAGCGCTCCATCTCTTTCTGCTCGAGGATCTTGATCGTGATCCCTTCAGCTTTGGCAATCTTCTTCGCTTCATTGGCCACCCTGGTCGGAGTCAGCACATTGGAGGGATGATTACAGAGGTCTCGAACAAAGACGGTTGCCTCTGCCGTGGCGACGCCGCGCCGAACCCCTTCCGTGACCTGCCGCAACTGGCCCGTCTGCGGGACGAGAATCCTCATCCCGACGACCTCTTGCACTGTGGCAATCTCACTCCGATAAACGGTGAACTGGTAACTGCCCAGGATCGCTCCTTCCACCATCGCTTGCGCCACTTCGACCAGTGACATCCCCTCAGGCGTCACGCTGGGAAGCATCACTGCAAAGGACTCGACCTTCGCCTGACGAACGCGTTTCGCAGCTGAGCCCATCGCCTGACGGATCGTCTCAAGCGTCACCTCGCTCTTCTTGCCCAAGCCGACCAGCACAAGTCGCTTCGCGGGCACCGCGCCCTGCGTGTGATACAGCAATACTTCATTGGCCTTGCCTTCGAATTCCTTGGATTGCACTAGCTTGCGCAATGCACCCCCGAGGGATCGATCGAGTACAGCTGCATCCTGATTGGCCAATCCCTCTCCTTCGCAACAGGTCAGCACCAACACCTCTGTGGACGCGCGCTCCCCTCGTCCAACCTGAACCTTCACCTGCATGATCTTCATTCACTTCTCCTTCGTTCTCGTCGCTAGTTGTTCGTTGATCTACGATCTGCTTGCGCGCCCGGCATTACGAGTTACGCTTCATGCTCCTTACACCCCGCGCATGTCCGGCGCCCAAATATATTTGTGCATCTGCAATTGAAAACGCACAGGCAGACGATCGGCCAAAATCCATTCCGCCAGCAGCCGCATATCAAGTGCGCCGAAGACCGGACTAAAGAGCACCGTACAGCGGCTCGCTAAGTCATACCGGGCAAGGGTCTCACGAGCCCAGTCATAATCGACTCGGTCGGCCAGAACAAACTTCGCCTCGTCTTTGGCCGCCAGCTTCGAAAGATTCGGCCAGTGCATTCGATCTGTCATACCACTGCCTGGGCACTTGACGTCCAGGACGACATGCACACGTGGATCGACCGGCTCAATATCCACCGCGCCGCTGGTCTCAAGGAGAACCGTATATCCGGCATCGCACAGTCTGGTCATAAAGGGAAGACTCTCAGGCTGGACAAGCGGTTCTCCTCCCGTGACCTCCACGAGACGGCATCCGTAGCTCTGCACCTTCACCAGAACCTCCTCCATCGCACAATCATTCCCTCCATAAAAGGCATAGTCGGTATCGCACCAGGTACAGCGGAGGGGGCATCCGGTCAGTCGAACGAACACGCAGGGCTGTCCCACGAAGCTCGACTCGCCTTGAATACTATGAAAGATCTCGGTGATACGCATAACGAAAAAAGAGCAGTGAACCTTCGGCTAACTATCTCCTTGCTGACAGCTAAAAGCCGATCTTGCTTCCTATGTCCATTTCGTAACAGGCCAGCCTCGGCGACGCGCTGTGCGACCCATGCCCCGAATCGGGTTGACCACCAAGGGGTATCCAACCAGTTCAAGAATGTCGTGATCGCCCGGGCTGTCGCCATAGGCATAAGACCCGGCCAGATCGAGGCCCCTTCCCTGAGCATGGGCGAGGATCAACTCGCGCTTGCCACGACCATAGGGCAACGGGGGAATCAACGCACCGGTGTAGACTGAATCCCGCTGCTCCGGCTTCGCTGCAAAGACTGTGGGCACATCCAAGAACTCCGCAAGGGGCACGATCAAAAAATCAGGTGCGCCGGTCACAAGAATGAGTTGGTGACCAGCCTGTCGATGCACGTCCAGCCTGGCACGACCCTGCACGGATAGCTTACCAATCATCTCTGCCCGACAGAACTCCCGTGCATGCGATTCAATGTCTGCGGGACATTTGCCCGTCAGATACACTTTTTGCTCTCGTAGCGAGTGGAGGGAGAACGGGGGGACGTGTCCGGCCAGCCATACCGCACTCCGGGTCAACTCGCCCCATCCCACCAGACCACGCCGCCATAGAAAGCGGAAGAATCCTACCTCGCAGGCCTCTCCCGGCAGCAGCGTGTTATCGACGTCAAACAGCGCAGCGACAGACCCTTGTGCTCGTCGTTCAACGACATCATCGAGCATGGAAGTGAGAATGTGGTGACTCTGCACAACGTTGGAGGACCCGGTGAGTATGAGCCGCCAGATTCTATCGGACCCTCTATTGATTGA
Source organism: Nitrospirales bacterium (assembly GCA_038275915.1). Taxonomy (GTDB): domain Bacteria; phylum Nitrospirota; class Nitrospiria; order Nitrospirales; family Nitrospiraceae; genus Palsa-1315. The sequence continues at coordinate 1,128 of JBBRRM010000011.1, read as the reverse complement.
CAAGGATTTTGGCCCACTTCTATAATACGCCTCCCTCTGACTCTCGCTCGTCGTTGGTGAAGCGTGAAGCGCGGGCACGACAGGGTGACAGTCTATATCAGTGTCCTGAGTGCGGGAGCGTCAGAAATCCCTGCAACAAGGCCGCAGCAAGCAAAGCCCGAGGCCAATTGCTGAGTTCGTTGAGGGTGGAGCGACGCGAGAATTTAGTTGTGGGGGTCAATCTCCCGCCGAGTGCCGAAGTGGTGAAATGGCAGACACGCACGTTTGAGGGGCGTGTGGCGCAAGCCGTGCGGGTTCAAGTCCCGCCTTCGGCACCAAATCAAGCTCATGTGTTCCGGTCTCTCTTTCAACTATTGAATAGTGGCCCCATAGCGTTCCTTAATTCCCTCCGAATGTTTCACCTCACACGTCGATCCCACACTCCTCGAATGTAGACATCCGGGGACTGTCCGTAGGACACTAGAGCACTTCTGACACTCCTGCTTAGGACCACTAGCGAGGCCTGCGGCGATGCGGTTCTGCCAGCCCGATCTGCACCCACGGTCATGGTTCCCTTTCGTCATCCTCATCAGAGGTGACTCATTCCGTTCTCCCACATATCGACTCGCTCATCCACCACGCCGATCACGCCGGCGACCACCCATCCGTGGGGGTCGTCACGGATCCGTCCTGCAGTTGGATTTCATCCCGACTCTCGATCCCTTGGAACGAACGCACAGGTCTCGCATGGCAAGGAGCATTACTCTATGAATAGCACCGGAAAGATTCCAGAGCTCGAATTCCTCCGAGTCCAGGTGGCCGACCTCGCGCGTGAACTCGCCGCGCGAGACCAGTCGATAGAGATCCACCAGCAGACCCTCGAGCACGTGAAGCAGGATCTTCGCGCCCAGTCGGATCTTTTGAAAGCTATTGTGAAGGGCACCACCACCGACACAGGCGATGAATTCTTTGCCTCGCTTGCCACACACCTCACAGCCTCCTTGCAGGTGCAATACGCCGTGATCGGGGAAATTGAGGAAGGTACACCAGCAACTATTCGCACCGTCGCCGTCGCCTCCAGGGAAACCCTGCTCGACAATTTCGCGTACGACTTGACGCAAGCTCCCTGTGGCACCGCACTCACCGAAT
>JBBRRM010000010.1:0-18291 GCA_038275915.1 Nitrospirales bacterium | reverse complement strand
GAAGAATTCCCCCGACCCATCAGTAGAATGATTGTCGACGACGATGACTTCGTACGGACCGGTCGTATACCGCTGAATCCCTTCGAGGAAGAGCCGGTTATGACCCAGCTGATTATGCACGGCGACAATGATACTCAGCATGATGTGACTCTTGACCAGCCCATGTCGTTATCCTCGGAATCCACGTCTGACGATCTCCAGATAAAACCGCCAGTTGAGCCACCGATTTCGCCTTGGTCCCCATCGGCGTGCTGCACGAATGCGCTGTTGCATCACAGAGGGGTGTTGACCAGCAAACTCTTTCAATACTGCATAGTCTTCATACTGAAACGTTTTCTGCCGGTACAGCGCCGCTTGTTTCGGAGGTGGCGTCGCACCATGGTAGACCGCAATCTGTTCCTTCACCTTCGCTAACATCGTCTGGGGGTCCTTCACCCACCCGTAGTGAAAGACGCGCCCACCCGATGGGGCTATCCATTTCTTCGGTCCGCTCTGGAGGTATTGCTGCGTCGCCTTCAGATGGAACCCCACGGCATCGCCGCAGGACTCGACGTCACCGTTGTTCCGAATGATCCGCACGGCTTTATGATAAAACCAGGGGTTCGTCGACCAATAGTCCGCGATAAAATGCAGATACCGGAACAAGAGCCCTTTCACCTTGGTATTACCAAGATGGCGGTGCATCGCCTCCTGTATCATCGGTAGATCGTCTTCGTGTACGACCTCGTCCGCTTGAATGTAGAAGGCCCAATCCCCTGTACAGTGTGACAAAGCGATGTTGGTCTGTTGGGCATAGATCAGTCCGTCTTTTCGCAGCGTCTCATCCCAGACCGACTCGACGATTCTGATCTTCTGGTCGCCAATCGAACGAATCAGCTCGAGCGTGCCATCGTCGCACCGTCCGACATTCACGATGAACTCATCGACGACCGGCAAAATGGAACGAATCGACTCCACGACCGGATAGTCGTACTTCACCACGTTCCGCACGAATGTAAATCCGCTGACCTTCACAAACACGCCAATGTTACGGTCGAGATGTTGAGGCGATGCTGCGGGACGCGACGCTGATCTTTCAGAGGTCGGCGTTTTTCCCTCATCCTAAGCCTCAGCCTCAACCTTCTTTGTGAGCTCCCAGAACTTCGCGTACTTGATGAAGGTGTAATAGGCATAGAGCCCCGAAAGAATCAAGCCAGGGATGCCGTCGAGGAAACCGGACCGCTGCACATACATCTTCAGAAACGCGCCGAGGGGATGGCTGATCAGCTGATGAGAGGAAAATCGACGGCCCTGGTCCGCCATGCGACGGGCCATCAGATCGGAATAGCGATCCTGCTTCGCTATATAATGATCAATGTCTCGAAATGGATACTGCAATGCAGGACGGTTGAGAAATCCGACCGGCCCATTACAATCAAAACTTTCATGGACCAGCTCTTCGCGATAACGAAACCGTCCTTTTCGAAACAACTGTGGCTGCCGGTAGTCCGGATACCAGCCGCAATGTTTGATCCATCGACCTAAAAAATAGTTTTTCCGAGGGACAAAGTACGCATCCGCTTCCGGTCCCCGGTCAAGCAGCAACCGAATCTCCTCCCGCAATTCAGGCGTCATCCTCTCGTCGCTATCCAGACTGAACACCCATTCATGGGTCGTGAGTGCAACTGCTTCGTTGCGTAAGTGCCCGAATCCGTCAAAATCAACTTGATACACCTTGTCCGTAAATTCCCGGCTGATCGCCGCAGTCCGATCGGTGCTGTGCGAGTCCACCACGATCAACTCATCCCCCCAGCCCGCCACAGACTCGAGACAAGCCCGCATATTGGGCTCATCATTGTAGGCGATGACATAGACGGAAATTTTAGCAGGCTGCGGCATACCGATGCTGGCCCCCTAAGAAATCCGATGGCCCGCATGTCTGAGACAATAGGACATGACCTCGCAGGATGCTCAAAAAGGCTGTCCACCAAGGCCGCAGCGAGTGAAGGCCCGAGGCGTACCCTCTGGGGCGCAGGGTGCGACGAATAAGAAGCACCACGTCTGTGCGCGCCACCGAGTGGTGAGGTGGCCGGGTCTCCGTTGAGGGCCTGAATGATGCGAGAACGCCGCTGGCAGGCTTTTTCAGCATCCTGCTATACATGGAGCACTCTCAATGGAGACGGATCTCCCGCCACCTGGATCACGTGCTGCGCAACCGTTTCTACCGTCAGCCGGTCGAGACAGTCCCAATAGGGACAGGCTTCATAGATACATTTTTCGCAGGTCGGCACGTCGGGACGCAGAACCAGCCCCTTGCCGAGCGGCTGCCAGCGCGTTGGAAGATTGTTGCGTCGCGGATCGAACAGACTCACATTCGGAACACCGCAGGCTGCGGCGATATGGGCCGGCCCTGTGGCTCCCGAGACCACCGCATGACTCGCCGCAATCACGCCCATCAACTCACGCACCGATAACTGCCCCATGAGATTCAGGACCGATCCAGGAAGGGGCTCATGACGGTTCATGTGCTGATTGTACATGTCTGCTTCCGCCTGGCTTCCGGTCAGTACCACCCCCACTCCCTTTCGATGCAACTCACGCACGAGCGAATGATAGTGTTCGATGCGCCAACGCCGGGCCGCAAAGCCGCCGGGATGGAGCACGACCCTTGGTGTCGCCAGCCCGCGGAAACGCTCTTGTCCCCGCGCTCGTTCATCATCAGTCAGCACAAGGCTCGGTGGAGACACGAGGCCAGGTTTCAATCCCAGCCCTGCCAGCATGCCCACGTTATAGGCGGTTTCATGCTTGGAAAAATCTTTCCGATGTTCATAGACCCGACGATTCGCCAATATGCTGTACCAGCGGTAGCCTGTCGCGACCCGAACGGGGACCCGCGCAAGAAACGCCGCCCCCATCAAACGCTTGAACGGCTTGAGAAACACCACGGCATCGACGGCCCGGCGGAACAATACCACCAGCTCGCGCAGGGATTCCCGGCCCGTGATCGTCCAGACCTCGTCGAGATCAGGATGATGAGCCAGGAGCGGGGCTGCGTACTCGCTGGAAAGGAAGATGATCCGCGCCTCTGGCAGGAGTTGGCGAAGGGCAGACGCGACCGGCAGGCACAGAATTTCATCGCCGATCCCGTCAGGCCGAACCAAAAGAACATTCATCATGGAACCATCCGAAGGAACCGCTGCGCCCGAGCCGCAGCCAGGACCTGTTCGGGTGACACGATTCGTAAGCATTCTAAGAACAGAGCATTGTGACAAGTCCGGCTGAAACAAGGTCTGCAGGGCACGTGTCCCGTCAATACAGAATGCCCCTCCCCATAGGGACCGGTTCGAACCGCACTCGTCGGCCCGAACAGGGCAACGACCCGCGTACCAGCCGCCGCCGCGATATGCATTGGGCCGGAATCGTTCGTAATCAATACCGAGGCCTTGCTCAGCAATGCGGGGAGCAATCCCACGGTCGAGGCTCCGGCCAAGTTAATGGCAGGCGTCTTCATCTTCTCAATCACTGCGGCGACATCCGCTCGGTCGGCAGGACCGCCGATCATTACCACCGCACCCCATCCTTCCTGCTGCAGCCGATCTGCCACTTCGGCAAACGACGCGGCAGGCCATCGTTTAGTCGGCCAGCGCGCAGAGACATTCATCGCCACCCAGCTCGTTTCCGGCGTCACACCGGATCGACTCAACAGGCGATCGACCTCATCATGATCGGCTTGCGGGATGCGAAAACGGAACTCCGGCTGATCGGCCTTCACAGCCCCCACGGCCTCGGCCACCAGCAGATAGCGATCGACCGCATGCATTTCCGATCGTGGAACCCGCACGCGCCTCGAATAGAACCATGGGCTACATTCTCGCCCGTTGGCAAATCCTACGAGCAAGGGAGTTCCGCTGAGCCACCCGATGGCGGCGCTCCGAAAAAGACCTTGAAGATCCACCACGAGATCAAAACGCTCTGCACGAAGGGGAGAAATTTGAGAGAGCCACCCTTTGAGGGTCGGTTCCACCGACCAGACCTGATCCACCCCCTCGATGCGTTCGACGAGACCCGCCCACTCGCGCTTGACCAGCCAGGTCAGTCGAGCCTCGGGGTAGGCCCGGCGAATTGCCGCACAGGTCGGCATCGCATGCACGATGTCCCCCAGGGAACTCGGCTTGATCAACAAGATGTGGCGATAGTCGGACATTATGCAAGCCGTCAGCTGTCAGTAGTCGGTGGAAGGCGGGAACATGAGGCATTGTGCACAAGACAGAGAAATGTGCGATCCGCACATCTTCAGAATCTCCCTCGCCTGCCTTGTCGGTCTCGCGTTCCTCACTCGTCTCGCGTATGACCTATGACTCCTTATCCTTAGCCACTGCTTTCTCGCTTGTCACGGGCGCCAGGTGAACACTCCTCGCTGCATCCTCCAGAATCCAATCAGCAGCCTCAGCCATAGACTTCGCTACGGCTTCCGGCATGGCCTGTGCCGCTCTCAGCGCCTCCAATGCCTGGGTATCTACCAGCTCGGTGGTAATAAGAACGGCCTTGGCGCCTACCCTGTTCGCCAATTGCATGTCGCGCGCGTGATCGCCGATCAAATAGGATCGCCGGAGATCCAGATGTAACTCTGACACAGCCCGTTCCACCATTCCTACTTCTGGTTTGCGACAGCGGCAGCCATCGGCAGGATGGTGCGGGCAGAAATAGATCGCGTCAAGCGCGACATCCTCCCGCTCCAGAAGACCTTCCAGTCTGGCATGGATGGCTTCCAAATCCTTATGGGTCAAAATTCCGCGGCCCACTCCGGATTGGTTCGTCACAACGACTAGCCTCGCTCCGGCTCCTTTCAAACGCGCCAGGGCCGGCCCGACACCCGGTAACAACTTCAGCTCCGCCGCGACTTTCAGATAGCCCGGATCGTAGTTCAAGGTTCCATCTCGATCCAGAAAGACGGTGACCCCTTCGAGACTGTTCCTTTGTTTGGTCCGATTGGTCTCGGGTGTCTGGTGGGTATGGTTCGAACCAGATGTACCGACAGAACCGGACACACCGAATAGACCAGGTAATTGCTTCGTTGCCGCCTCCTGCACCTGGTCAACGGTCACTCCGGTCATGCACCGATGGTCGATGGGACAGTCGCGCAACAGGCAAGGCGCGCAATCAACCGGCTGACGCACAATGGTATGGGCGCTCCCAAAGGGCGACGTCGTGCGCCAATCGGTCGGACCGAAAATCGCCACGACTGGCACCTGGAACGCAGAGGCGATGTGCATAGGTCCCGTGTCATTGGTGAGGAGTACGGCGCACCGTTTCACCGCCGCCATGAGCTCGCGGATCGTCGTCGCGCCGGACAAGACCAGAGTTCGTGACGACAGACGAGCCGCAATCTCCTGACCCAAGCGCTCTTCCCCCTTGGCCCCAAAAATGACCACGCTGACGTGTTGTCCTCGGGACTCGCGAATCGTGCGGCAGAGTCGTTCCGTGACCTCTGCAAACCGTTCGGGCAGCCAACGTTTGGCCTGACCGTATGTCGAGCCGGGATTGATCCCGACGATGACATCCGTTGGGGTCAATCCGCCTTGAGTAAATCGCCTAGCTATCGCTTGCTCTTCCTCCGGAAAGACGACGAGTTCAGGTGCTGAGGGATCGCCCATGATGCCCAATGGCTTCAACAGATCCCAGTAGTAGCGGACTTGATGGACGAGCGTGCGGCGATCCGGCGCAGCGACGGGATCGGACAATAGCAGACTCCGTCCGTCTGTCGCGTACCCATAGCGCCGAGGCACCCCTGCCAGAAAAGTCAGGAACGCCGCTTCGAATGCATTCTGAAACAATACGGCCAGATCGAAGTGTTGCCGCCGCAACTGCCCGGCCAGCGCCCACTTACCGAGGAGACCCGCATGACGTCCCTTCGTGTCGTAGGTCAGCACGCGCGTCAATGCCGGATGGCCCGCGAACAAATCGGCCACAGCCGGCTTGACCAGCAGCGCGATTTGCGCGTCGGGGAACAACCTCCGTAATCCACGGAGCGCGGGCTCGCACATCACCGCATCGCCAAGCCAGTTGGGTCCACGCACAAGAATTCTTTTGATCGGTTCTCTATCCACAGGCCTCCGACGCGGTGCTGTTCGAATAATTCAACACGAGTTGCCTCAGCCGATCTTCCCCGACTGTCACATCCGTGGCAAGGCGGACTGCCCACCAACCATCGGAGGGACGGAGCAGCGCAACCAGCTTGCAGGCATCTTTCTCCGTCGTCACGACCAGCTCGGCCTGGAGTTCAGTCGCTCTGTCTCGCAGATGCTCGACATCCTGGCTTGTATAAGCATGGTGATCGACATACACCTTTTCGTCCAGAACTCTGATCCCTATTCTCTCCACGAGAGCACGAAATGATCCGGCGTGTCCCACACCACTGCACAGCAGCGCGGTCTTTCCCTTGAACCAGCCGAGCGGTTGCGACGCTCCGGACATCACCGGCATGAGACTATCCGGACGAAAGACCACCTGGATCGGACCGGGTGTCAGCCCGATCGCAGCCTGCAGCCGTTGACAAACCGCTGTCACCTGAATCGGCACATCCGCTCTCGTGACGACAATCGCGGTCGCGCGTGCCGCAGCCTGAAGTGGCTCGCGGAGCCGACCGGCCGGCACCGGAGCTCCCAATCCCTCCGCATCCGTAGCATCGATCAGCAGAAGATTCGCATCGCGATGGAGGCCCAGGTGCTGAAATCCATCGTCGAGTACCACGCAATCGATGGGAAAACGAGCCAAGACCCAGGTGCCGAGCTCATAGCGATCAGCACCAACGGCCACGATCGCCTTGGGACAACGCTGCGCGATCAGGAATGGCTCATCGCCTGACTCGGTCGGACCGACAAGCAATCGCTCGCCATTAGACACTAACAGATATGGATCCGTACTTGTCCGTCGATAGCCCCGGCTGAGAATCGCGACCCGTTTCCCCTGTGCAAGGAGCCACTCGACAAGCAATATGACCACTGGCGTTTTCCCTGTCCCACCCAGCGTCAGATTCCCGATACTCAGCACGGGAACAGGTAATCTCCTCCGAGCGAACCACCCCCAGTAGTACAGGAGTGCACGAAGCCGTGCAACGACCCCATAAGGGATTGCGGCCCACATCAGCCACCACCTGACCCTTGTCCCAGGATTCAACACCGTTTTTACTATCGTCCCGCCATGAGGGGAAGCGGCCGGTCTGCGAGAGGAGAGCCGCTGGCGCCTTGCTGCGATGTCAGTAGTCTATCGATGGCGTCCAACGTCTGTTGCAAGGCTCCTTGATTCTGTTCGACCACCTGACGAGCCGACCTTCCCATCCGTTCCCGTCCCTCGTCATCAGAAAAGAGAGCCAATACCTGTCGGGTGAGATCCTCTGCATGGAGAACCCGCCGGCCACCTCCTGCCTGGACCAAGAGATCTGCAATCTCAGCACAGTGATCAGTGTAGGGACCGAATACTACCGGCGTGGCCCACTGAGCCGGCTCCAGCAAATTGTGCCCACCAATCGGGACGAGGGTGCCTCCGACGAACGCCACCACAGCTTCTTTGTAAATTGCAGCCAATTCTCCCCTCGAATCGAGTACCACCACACGGGGACCGCGAGACCGCGGCGCGCCATCCTGCCAGATCGTGCTGCGTCGCTGCACGGCAAGTCCTCGCGCATGAATCATCGCCTCCACCGACTCCACTCGTTCGATGTGTCGGGGAGCCAGTAGCAAGACCGCTGACGGACACTGTCCCAGGAGTGCGCGATAGCACTCAACGAGGGCCTCTTCTTCACCGGGATGAGTGCTGCCTGCCACCAATAGCTGTTCCGTATCCTGAAGTCCAAGATCGGCCCTCGTCGTCCCACCCTTTGTAACGGCTGGTATCGGCTGGTCGAACTTGATATTCCCTGTCCGTCTGACACGTGAAGCCTCTGCTCCCAACGCGATAATACGGTCGACATCCCGGTCCGACTGCATCAGGCAAAGGCTGAGGGGCTGCAACATGGTCCGGTAGAACGCTCGCACGGGCGCCCACTGCTGCCGCGCAAACGACCTGGTTGAAAGCCGACCGTTCACCAGGGCAGTCGGGACTCCACGCCGGCGCAGGTGCCATAGGAGATTCGGCCAGAGTTCGGTCTCGACAAAAAGATAGAGGCGGGGTTGCAGTTGTTCGATGAAGCGGGAGACGACCCAGGGGAAATCGAGCGGCGCATAACAGTGATCCGCCACCGCAGCCAACCGTTGCTCCACGGCTTCCCGTCCAGTTTCGGTCACCGTCGAGACCACCAATCGGTAGTCGGGATGACGCCGATGTAACTCCTTGACGAGCGGTGTCACCGCGACCACTTCACCGAGAGAAACAGCATGGACCCAGATCACCGGTCTCTCTGGTTCATCCAGTCGACGAGATGGATCGGAGAAAGACGGACTCCCTTCCAGTCCGAACCGTTGGAGCAATCCGCGACGGCACCGTCGCTTGGCCAGCAGGATCGCCACGATGACCGGCGACACGACCAGCAACAAAATATTGTAGAAGAGACGCCACATGGCTTTGCGCGTTAGATACGAAATGTGAAACGCGAAACGACGCGCCTGGTCCCGCTGCCTCCCACGCCTAAGGCCTTACGATTCACGTTTCACGGTCTCCTCTGCCTGATCCGTCAGTCGATTCAGGACCGTCTCAAGCTCCAGGCGTGCCGCCTCCAGTGCCTGTTCATCAGAATCCCGCGGAATCCAGAGGGGGGCACCCCACAGATAGAGGCCACGGGACCATGGGTATGGGACCATGAACTGATCCCAACTCGCAAAGAGTTTTTTTTTGAGCAGCGGAAGGCGAGCGGCACAATCGGAAGCCCGGTCGCTTTGGCCAGCTGAACCACTCCGAGCTTTGCAACCTGGCGAGGCCCCTTGGGTCCATCGGGCGTGACCACCAGATCCGCCCCAGACCTCCCCAGCCGGATCAACTCCCGCAAGGCAAGGGCTCCTCCCCTGGTGCTCGATCCACGAACCGCCCGATGCCCGAATCGAGCAATGATGCGCGCGATGATCTCGCCATCCTGATGCTGGCTGATCAACACGTTGGCCTGCATACCACGATATCCCATCGGCACCATGAGCTGCTGCGCATGCCAAAACGCGAGGATGATATGCCGGCCCTGGCGATACAACGCGTCCACCTGCTCGTACCCTTGCGAATCCAATCGCATCGACCGCCCCAGCACTCGAATCACCGAAGCCCCGATCGGAGGGAGCGCAGAGAGCTTCAGCCACTTCTCGAATCGCTTCATGGCGGGGTTACGCATCGGGCACATCCTGGAACTGCATCGCATGGAGCCGCTGGTATTGTCCCCCGCGGCGTAGCAGTTCGTCGTGCGTCCCCACTTCGACGATGGAGCCTCGGGCCAGGACCATGATCCGGTCGGCCCGTTGAATTGTGGATAACCGATGGGCAATGACGACGGTCGTTCGATTTTTCATCAAATTGGCGAGCGCCAGCTGGACAACCCGCTCGGACTCGGTGTCCAGTGCCGAGGTCGCTTCATCGAGGATGAGCAAGGGAGGATCGCGCAAGATCGCGCGGGCAATAGCCAAGCGCTGCCGCTCCCCGCCGGACAGTTTCACGCCTTTCTCTCCCACGACTGTCTGATACCCCTGCGGAAGACGTTCGACAAATTCATGGGCATAGGCGAGACGCGCCGCCCGTATAATGTCTTCGTCGGTCGCATTCTCCCGTCCAAAGGCGATGTTGTTGCGAATACTGTCGTCAAACAACACGACATCTTGGGACACCATACCCATCTGCGATCGCAGCGATCGGAGACTATACGACTGAATATCGACTCCATCGATGAGAACACGTCCGGAGGTCGGCTCGTAAAAACGCGGAATCAGATTGACCAGTGTCGTCTTTCCACTTCCACTGCTCCCTACGAGGGCCACCATTTCCCCGGCGCGGATCGTCAAGTTGATGTCGTCGAGCGCCGGCACCGCCTGACTTTCATAATGTAACGTCACATCGTCAAACGTCACCGACTGACCTATGTGCGGCAACTCCAACCGGCCCTTCTCCGCATCCTGCTCGGTCTTGAGGTCCAAGACGCTAAAGACCCGTTCCGCCGCTGCCAGAGCCTGTTGGATCGAATTAGTGGAACCGGATAGTCGGCGTATCGGCGTATAGGCCATAAACATCGCCGTCAGGAACGAGAAAAATTCTCCAGGAGTCATGGACCCGCCGATCACGAGGAAGCCGCCATACCAAATAATCGCCGCGACTCCCACCACCCCGATCACTTCCATATGCGATGACCCGAGAGAGGAGACCTGAATCGCCTTCATCGTCGTACTGAGAAACGCGCGATTGCTCTGTTGAAATCGCACGGCCTCCGCCTCTTCACGCCCATAGGCCTTTACCATACGAATACCGGATAACGTCTCCTGAAGCGTGGAGGCCATATCCCCCATCCGCTCCTGGCCGCTTGCAGCCAGTGCCCGCAAACGCTTTCCCATCCGCACCATCGTAAACACCGCCAAGGGAATAATAATCACCGAAAGACCGGCCAGCCGCCAGTTCTGATAGAAAATCACGCCCATCATGGCCAGGAACGTGAGCCCCTGCTGAAAAATATCTTTCAACACTCCCGCCACCGCATTGGCCATCAAGGTGACGTCGTTCACGACACGGGAGACCAACCGGCCCGAGGTATTCACATCGTGATATGGAACGGGCAACCGAATGAGCTTCCCGAACAATTCCTGTCGAATGTCGGTGATCACCTGATTCCCGACAAAATTCATGAGATAGTTTTGCCCATAGTTGAAGGCACTCTTGAGCACCGACACCATGAAGAGCGCGAGCGGAAGAATGAGCAGAAGACTGTCGTTCTTGTTGATAAAAATTTCGTCGAGGACCGGCTTGACGAGCCAGGCATACGCTCCCGAGAACGCCGCGACCAACCCCGAGCAGACGAACGCCGCACCCAGTCGAACCCGATAGGGCTTCAGGTAACGGAACAATCGTATCAACCGATCTAGAGTCGGCATTCAGACAACGCCACTTGCGCGGCCCGGCGGGAAGCACCCGGCTCCCCCAATAATTGCCGCACCTGTCGCAACCCTTCTTTCATATCATTATATGCCGATGGATCGCGCAATAGGCGCAGGACTTCCTGACACAATCGCTCGGGCTTCGCCTCATCTTGAATCAGCTCCGGCACGATTGATCGGCCAGCTACCAAATTGACAAGTCCGATCCATTTTACATTGATCAACCAACGGGCCAGCCGATAGGTCAACGGCGACGTCTTGTATAGCAGGACCATGGGAGTTCCCACCACCGCCGCCTGCAAAGTCGCTGTTCCCGATGCGATCAACAACACATCGGAGAGGGCCATCACTTCACTGGCCTGATCATGCGCGACGCGAACCGGCACGGGACTCTGCTGTAGGAGGGTCTGAATCAGATTGTCATGGATTGATGACGCTTGCGCGATGATAAATTGCGTTTTCGGTTCGGCTTCAACCAGTTGCGCGGCGGCCTTAAGGAGCACCGGCAGGAGCATTTCGACTTCGCTCACTCGGCTGCCCGGCAACAATCCCACGACACGGGAGGATTCGTCCAGGTCGAACTCCCTGCGAAGCTTCGCACGATCATACGTCGGTGCCACCGCATCGAGCAGTGGATGGCCGACAAACGTGCACGGGACTCCTGCCCGGCGATACAACTCCGCCTCGAAGGGGAGAATAACGACGACATGATTGACCCGCCGCTGCATCCACTTCATGCGCCCCGGTCGCCAGGCCCACACTTGCGGCGCAATGTAGTACAGCACACGTCGGCCGGCGGCTTTGGCGACCCTGGCAAAATGAAAGTTCAGCCCCGGATTATCGATGAGCACGACCAGATCCCAGGCCTCTGTCTTCAGCACCCGCCGGATAGCCAGCACGCGCTGGACCATGGCTCGGATGGCGGACAGCCCGATCAAGCCCATGACGTCCAGCTGCGGGATACCAGGGACGAGGTTCACACCGGCGGCGCGCATTGCGGGCCCGCCAATGCCGACCAGTTCGGCCGTCGAATCGAGCGCCATGATCGCTTTGGCGAAATGAGCCCCATGGAGATCACCCGACGCTTCGCCTGTGACGATCAAAATGCGCATGGTTTCAAAGACGAAGTCGAAGCGTATGCATAGAGACCTGCTTCCCCATTCCCCTTATATCCCGCTATCCCTTGCTCCATGACGCGCTGCAAAGGTCGCGATGGCCTGCAAGACCTGATGCGCCACATTCACTGCCGCCGCGCCGTCCTCACCTGAGACCACTGGTCTCGTACCGGTGCCGACTGCATGAAGAAACGATTCAAGTTGGAGCTTCAAGGGTTCTTCATCCCCACCCTGTAACTGTTCGACCTCGACGGTGGGCCTTTCTCCGGCCTTGATGTTGCGCCGGCAAATCATCCCTTGCCGCGTCTGAAAATCGATCGACACATAGTTGTCCCGTTGGAAGAGGCGGAGCCGGCGCATCTTATTCGTCGACACGCGGCTGGAGGTCAGGTTGGCCACGCAACCGCTCTGGAACTGAATGCGGGCATTGGCGATATCGATCGAAGAGGACAAGACTGCCACTCCCGCAGCTCGCACCTCTTCGATAGGACCGGGATTCAAGGACAGGACGAGATCCAAATCGTGAATCATGAGGTCCATCACGACGTCCACGTCGGTTCCGCGTTCACTGAAGCTGCTGAGACGGTGACATTCGACGAACACAGGCCGTCCGATATGGGGACGCATCAGCGCCATGACCGGATTGAACCGTTCGCTGTGGCCCACTTGTAAGCAACAGCCCCGGTGCTTGGCCAGCTCCACCAACTCCTGTGCTTCTGCAGGCGTGACAGCGATCGGCTTTTCGACCATGACATGCTTGCCCGCCTGGAGACAGACTTTTGCGACGGCGTAATGGGCGGACGTGGGCACTGCCACACTGACCACATCGACGTGCGGCAACAAGTCCTCAGCCGTACGAAACATGCGTGCCCCATGCCGATCCGCGATCGTCTGCGCACGCTCGACCGACTGGTCCACGACGCCCACAAGATGGGCTCCCGGTAAGGAGGCATAGAGGCGTGCATGATGTTGTCCGAGATGTCCGACGCCGATGACCCCTGCCCTCAACGGTGTCATGGTGCGAGGCTCATTTCCCGCTCGGTTCGAGTTTGGTGATCCCGACAATCGCAATGCGGGCCGACCGGGCCTTATCCAACATGATCTCGCGATCCAACAGGATGGTCCGACCAGCTTCGATGGCCAACACGGAGGCCTTGACCGATGCCATCACCTCGATGGTCCGAGGTCCTACGGCCGGAAGATCGAAGCGCAGGTCCTGCTGCGGCTTCGATCGCTTAACGACGACCGCCCCCTCCTTCACCAACAGACCGCCGCGCTTGATGGCCTCGTCGGTACCTTCAACTGCCTCGACGGCTACGACCACCCGATCTTTGATCACGACACATTGGCCGATATCGAGACGCCCGATTTCATGCGCCACTTCCCATCCGTAGCGGATATCTTCCCACTCTTTCTCCGACGGGCTGCGTGAGGTCAACGTCCCCTCTTCCACGAGAATCCCTTCAAGCCCGAAGGTCGACTCACAGATGACAATCCCTTCCCGCTCCAGTTCCTTCGCCAATTCGCGCAGAATGTCATCGTCTTTCCAGAGCGCCAACCGTGTCGCCAGCGCCAGCGTGCGAAAGTCTGGCCGCAGGGTGGTGAATACATGGGTCTTCTTGATCCCCCCCAACATCACGGCCTGGTGGACTCCGTCTTCCTTAAAGGCTTTGATGAGCTTGTTGAGCTGGCCGATCTTGATCCAATGGATCCGGTCCACGTGATCGGCCAACTCCGGTTCCGTTTCGCCTTCATGCGCCACAGCCGACACGTGATAGCCGAGCCTCCTGGCATTATCTGCGAAGATGATCGGAAACCGGCCGTTGCCGGCGATCAGCCCGATCCTCTCGCCATCGGTGACATAGGGCAGTACTCCCACCGTGCTTACTCCTCATCCTCTTGGTCTTTGGCGACCGAGCGGCAGATACCGCGCTTAGTCCCCTCCAGGAACTTCAGGACCGTCACGACATCTGGTTGATCTCCGAACTCGACCTTGGCGAGCTTGGCCGCTTCGGCGGTTCGATGTCCCGATCGGAACAGCATGTCGTAGGCCCGTTTCAGGACCGAGATCCGGTCGCTCGAAAACCCCTGCCGACGCAATCCGACCGAATTGAGGCCATACATCTTTGCACGATAGCCACCCGCGGCCCGCATGAACGGCGGGAGATCCTGCCCGAGGGCGCAACAACCGCCGACCATGGAGTACGACCCGATCCGCACATGTTGATGGATACCGGTCAGTCCGCCAATAATGGCATGGTCGCCAATG
This sequence comes from Nitrospirales bacterium, assembly GCA_038275915.1. GTDB lineage: Bacteria > Nitrospirota > Nitrospiria > Nitrospirales > Nitrospiraceae > Palsa-1315. The sequence continues at coordinate 3,877 of JBBRRM010000010.1, read as the reverse complement.
GTGATGTGGCCGGCTAAACTGGCGGCATTGGCCAGGATGAGATGGCTGCCCAGATGACAATCATGGGCGACATGCACGTAGGCCATCAGGAAGTTCTTGGAGCCAATCGTGGTCGACCCGCCGCCTTGTACCGTCGCACGATTGACCGTGACATATTCCCGAAGAATGTTGTCGTCCCCGATTACCACCTTGGTCGGTTCGCCCTGATAATTGAGATGTTGGGGCGGGGCGCCGATCGAGACAAAGGGATGCAGCTCGCACCGCGCACCGATCTCTGTCCAGCCATCGACTGCGACATGAGACACAAGACGCGTCCCCGGTCCTATGGTGACGTGTTCGCCAATCACACAAAAGGGGCCCACGACGACGTCGGAGGCCAATTGTGCCTTGGGGTGGATGATCGCACTCGCATGAATCTGCACACACACCTCCAGATAAACGTCATATGTCGATCATCATTCGTGGCGGACCGCACGCTGTCACGGTCGACGAATGACTGCTGACTATTGACGCGATTCGGCCTTTTCTTCTGTCACCATAGCAGTCACTTCGGCCTCACAGACGAGCTCCTCCTCGACAAACGCCTTGCCCTGCATCTTCCAAAACGGCGCCCGTTTCTTGATGACCTCGATCTCGAACCGTAATCGATCCCCAGGCACGACCGGTTTTCGGAACTTCGCGCCATCGATCCCGGTCAAATACACCACCGGACTCTTCGCATGCCCCATCGACTTAAACGCCAGAATCGCTCCAACTTGGGCCATCGCTTCGAGAATCAACACCCCGGGCATGACCGGCCGTCCAGGGAAATGCCCTTGAAAGAAGGGTTCATTGATCGTCACGTTCTTGATCCCGACGATCCGCCGCTCGGGGTCCAACTCCTGAATGCGATCGACCAGGAGAAAGGGATACCGGTGAGGCAAGAGGGACTGAATTTCGGCTTGTTCCATCACGGACATCAGCGGAACCTCCTCATTGGCAAGACTTCAGTTGATTGCATTCTGTGGCTCTGGCGACACGAAGAATGCTCCCTCCAAGCTCCCTCGTCATCTCTTCAGGGATGGGCTGATTGATCTTCCACTGCGCGCGTCATCCCAACCCCGCACTTCACTTTCAAGAGTAGTCTGGTCGATCCTCGATTGCGCATGTCGAACGAGCACCTTCTTATTGTGCGCGTTCCGCGAGCAGGAGGACCGAACAGCCTACCCATTCCATCCTCTGTTACTTATTCTGTCGATCGAACTCCTTCACGACCTGATCAGTCAAATCCAATGCAGGCTGATGATAAAGCACGATCTTGATCGCCGACTCGTTCCCCTTGTCGATGACCGCGATGTAGCCAATCTTTTCCGCCACGGCTTGCGCGGCCGCCTGTACTTTCTTCGCGTATTCCACCACCATCTCACGCTGCTTCTGCTGAATCTCGCGATTGAAGTCGGCCAGACGACGCTGATACGCCTCCAGCTTAGCCTGGAACTGACTTTGTTTTTCCTGCTTCGAACTGTCGGTCAACTTTGCGTCCTGAATCGTCTGTTCCAATTCCTTTAGTTCTTGATCATCCGAATTGATAATCTTTTGCCTGGTCGTGGAGTAGGCCTTGAGCTCTTCCAGGGCCCGCTTGCCTGCCTTTGACTGCTCGATGACCACCTGTTGGTCCATCACCGCAACCTTGAAGGTGTCAGCCGACAACCCCGGCGACACCATTCCCACCCACAACACCACTGTACTGACCAGTGAAGCCACTGTCGTTCGTTCCATTGAGAATCCTCCTCTCATCCGAGTCCCACATCCTGCGCATGCACCAACCAGGACACTGAAAAATTCGGTCTTTATACTCGCCCGCCTTGAGTCTGCCAAGACGGCCACTTCGTCAAGGGTACTCACGGTTAAATTCCTCGATCACTTGACCGGTAATATCGAGTCCGTCCTCGCTATATAACGTGGGACCACCTTTACCTTTATCCATGACGACCTGTAGCCCAAGGCGCTTGGACACTTTGCCCACGATGAGCTCGACCTTCTCACGGAATGCTTCGAGCACGTCTTTTTGCTTTTCCTGAACTTCCCGGTTCATTTCGCCCGCCTTCTGCTGGTACTCCGCCATCCGGCGCCGGAACTGCTCTTCTCGCTCCCGTTTCGCCGTCGCGCTCAACACACTCGCCTGTCGTCCGAAGTCTTCTTCCATGCGTCGGAGCTCTTTCTCCTCGATCTCGATCAATGCCTGGCGATTCTTGGAGAACGCACTCAAGGAATCTTTGGCTTTCTTTCCCGCAATCGTTTCACTCAAGACGCGGGCCGGATCGACGACCCCCACCTTTCCCTCGATTTTGGCCCCGCCGGCGGCACAGCCGGCAACCGCGAGAAGTGCGAGCAACAGACAGCCTCTGGAAAACATCCTTCGCATGGCGACACCAACATGGATCACGACACTTACCTCACGCTCATGGTCATATGCTTGCCCTCTTAGAACAGAGAACCAATCGTAAACTCGAAGACCCCCTTACGTTCACCTTCTCGCGCGTCTAGATTCAACCCGTAGGCGGCACGAAGGGGACCAAAGGGTGAAATCCATCGCCCTTCTATTCCGGCCGTTTTACGCAACTTAAATGACAGGGGTTCGTTATCGTCGAAGCCCTTTCCATAGTCGAAGAAGATCACTCCGTTCAACTTCGCCTCGGAGGAAATCGTAAAGATGAAGTCATTGTTGAAAATCAGTTGCTTTGACGCGCCGAGCAGCGTGTTACTGGATGTCACCGGCCCCGCACGGCCGAATACAAAGCCGCGCATTGTGTTGATGCCGCCGACGAAGAATCGTTCAGTCAGCGGTATAGGCTTACCCTCGATACCGACTGCCTCGCCATAGCGAGCGCGGACCGCCACCCGCGTATCGAACGGCAATGGGGTATACTTAATCACATCCAAATAATATTTATAGAAGTTATTGCTCCCGCCCAAGTACGGTGTCCCCAGGTCGAAGCCCACAGAGCCTCGCCAGCCGGTGCGGGGGTCCAAATAGTAGTCTCTGGTATCGCGGGCCAGCGAGGTCCGAAACCCGGTCGTCGTCTGATTTCCGAGCTGACGACAGATCAGAGGGAATTGATCCGGGCAAATCCCAACCTGTGGATCGCTGAAATTTAACTGCTCTGCGAACAGGCTGACGCTACCGCTGGCATACTCCGAGAGCCATCGACCGAACGTCAGGCTGGCGCCGGATTTCTTCTCAAAATAGGTGATGTAGTTGGTCATACTGCGGTAGACGTCCAGCTGCATCGATGTCAGGGAATCATTCAAATACGGGTTACGAAACGTGATCAGCCCTAATGTCCGCTGCTGTCCCAACTGACCACGAATGCGTCCCATCCAGCCATTCCCGCCGAGATTTCCTTCTGTAATATCGGCAATCGCGACCAACTTGTCCAATGTGCTGAATCCACCACCGATGCTGAACTGGCCGGTCGGCTTCTCTTTCACACGCACGTTCAGATCGACCTTATCAACCCCTACCTGCGCAGGAAGGATTTCCACTGTCTCGAAAAAATTCAGGTTATTGAGACGCTGAAAGCTCCGCTTCAACGAAGGGGTATCGATGACATCCTGTTCATCGACGCGGATTTCACGACGAATCACATTGTCTTTGGTCTTGTCGTTCCCATTGATGTTGATCTGACGGATTCGCATCATCTCCCCTTCCTTGATAGTCAGGATGATGGCGGCGGTCCGCGCCTCCATATTCGGCGTCACCATGGGCGAGACATCCGCAAACGCATAGCCCTTTGCCCCATACAGGTCGTTCAAGCGCGTAATTTCATCTCGGATTTTCTGACGCTGAAAGATTTCCCCGTCCTTGATCTTTAGCCCCTGGCGCAGCTCCGGATCT
>JBBRRM010000009.1:0-18438 GCA_038275915.1 Nitrospirales bacterium | reverse complement strand
TACGACGTGTTGCGCGCTTGCTTTCCTGCCGGCACGGTCTCCGGAGCGCCAAAGATTCGAGCGATGCAGATCATCGACGAGCTCGAGCCCACGAGACGCGGTCCCTATGCCGGAGCGGTGGGTTACTTTAGCTTTTCCGGTAACATGGACATGTGCATTAACATCCGCACGGTCGTGGTGAAAAATCACCAGGCATTTATTCAAGCAGGGGCCGGCATTGTTGCCGATTCCAATCCCGAATATGAATATGAAGAGACCTGTAACAAGGCTAAAGCCATGATGAAAGCCGTCGAATTGGCCGAGCAGGGACTAGAATAAAGGAGCGAATAGCTGATGGCGTATAGCGTATAGCAGGAAGAGGTGGGAACGAGGTCGATTTTTGGCGATCTTGACCATCAGCTATCAGCCATACGCCATAGGCTCTTTTGATTATGCTACTGATGATCGACAACTATGATTCCTTCACGTATAACCTCGTGCAATATTTCGGGGAGCTGGGTGAAGACATCCGGGTATTCCGCAACAATAGAATCACGATCGACCAGATTGAATCATTGCGACCAAACCGTATCGTTATTTCTCCAGGGCCTTGCACACCGATGGAAGCGGGCGTGTCGGTCGAGACCATCAGGCATTTTGGCGGGCGTCTTCCACTCCTGGGGGTCTGCCTCGGCCATCAGTCCCTGGCCGTAGCGTTCGGCGGCGATGTCGTGCCGGCCGATCGGTTGATGCATGGCAAGACATCGCAGATCAGGCACGACGGAAAAACGATCTTCCATCAACTGTCCAATCCTTTTGATGCGACTCGCTACCATTCTCTCATCGTAAAGCGAGAGACGCTGCCCGCCTGTTTTGAAATCTCAGCCGAAACGGCCGAAGGGGAAATCATGGGATTGCGCCACCGGACGTTAGGCATCGAAGGGGTGCAGTTTCATCCTGAATCGATCCTAACCACTTCGGGGAAAGACCTCCTCCGTAACTTCCTGAAATTGTAACGTGGCCCGCCTGGTCTCCGATCCATGATCAAAGACGCGATTGCCAAACTTGCCGACCGTTCGTCCCTCACCGAGCAAGAAGCCGAATCGGTCATGCTGGAGATCATGGACGGTGCTGCAACGCCGGCACAAATTTCCGCCTACCTCATGGGGCTCCGCCTCAAGGGAGAAACCGTCGGAGAAATTGCCGGATCCGTACGAGCGATGCGCGCTCAGGCTGTTCGCATCGCAGTCGGAGATCCTCTGGTCGTGGATACCTGTGGCACAGGCGGGGATGGGGCCAACACGTTCAATATTTCCACCGTAACGGCGCTTGTTGTCGCAGGCGCAGGCCTGACGGTGGCGAAGCACGGAAACCGTTCTGTGTCATCAAAGTCTGGGAGTGCAGACGTGCTCTCGGCCCTCGGCGTCAAGATCGATCTGTCGCCCGAACGCGTGGCCGATTGTATCAACGAGGTCGGGATCGGGTTCCTCTTTGCTCCGCTGTATCATGGGGCCATGAAACATTGTGCCGCTCCAAGACAGGAGATGGGGATCCGGACCATGCTGAACCTGTTGGGTCCGCTGACCAATCCGGCTGGAGCGACCATTCAAGTGCTCGGCGTCTACGAAAGTCGATTCACTTCGCTGCTGGGGAATGTGCTCATGCATCTGGGATCGCAACATTGCTTTGTTGTCCACGGGATGGATGGACTCGATGAGATCACCCTGACCGCGAAAACGCAGATTTCCGAGGCCAAAGGCGGTATTCTTTCGAATTATCTCCTGGACCCTGAAGAGTTCGGGCTGGCACTGGTCCCAGCCAAACAGCTCGCCGGGGGGACGCCGCAAGAGAATGCCATGATTACGCGCGATATTCTCCAGGGGCGTAAAGGCCCGAAACGGGAAATTGTCTGCTTGAACGCCGCTCCGGCCCTTCTCGCCGGGCGTAAGGTGGCAACACTGCGGGAAGGACTAGACTTGGCTGGTCGAGCTATCGACTCAGGTGCTGCTGCCGAGAAACTGGCTCGACTGATCGCATTCACGAACAAGGGATGATGCTATCGTGATTCTTGCTCGCATCCTGGAACATAAGAAAGCGGAACTCCGGCGCAAGCAAAGCCGTGGCTATCTCTCCGAGCTGAAGGCGAAGATTCGGGACGCATCCCTTCCACTCGGCTTCGCCGTAGCCCTCGAAGCCATGCGGACGGCCGGCAGTCCTTCGCTGATCGCGGAAATCAAAAAATCCTCCCCCAGTCTTGGCCTCCTTCGTCCCGAGTTCTCCGACCGGTTTGACTACCTCGAGATTGCCAAGACCTATCATGCCCATGGCGCTTCCGCTCTCTCCGTTTTAACCGACAAGGATTTTTTCCAGGGCAGCCTCGACTACCTCCGTGCAATCAAACAAGCGTTGCCCATGCCTGCCTTGAACAAAGAGTTCATGGTCGAGGAGATCCAGTTTTACGAAGCCCGCGCTTATGGAGCTGATGCCGTGCTCTTGATCGTGGCGGCACTCGAACGGCAGCAATTGATCGACTTCTATGCGCTCGCCAGGGGGTTAGGGTTGGATATACTCATCGAGACCCATCACGAGCGCGAACTCGATACCGTATTGGAGCGACTCCCTGAGGCGAGGCTCATCGGCATCAACAACCGAGATCTCAAGACCTTCACCACCGATCTCGGCGTAACGCTGCGTTTGGCGAAACGGATTCCGCCAGGCAAGTTGATCGTCAGTGAAAGCGGGATCGGTCTTCGTGCCGACGTCGTGCGGTTGGTCGAAGCCGGCGTCCATGCCATGCTGGTGGGAGAATCCCTCATCCGGGCCGATGACATAGGTGAAAAGATTCGGGAGTTGAGAGGAACTCCGGCGCCGTCGCATGCCTAACATGCCCACTACAACCAAAGTCAAAATCTGTGGGATTACCAGCGCCGAGGATGCCGCCGCGGCAGTTGACGCCGGCGCCGATGCGTTAGGATTCGTGTTCTATCGAAAGAGCCCCAGGTTTATCGAGCCTACAGTCGCCAGGCAGATCATTGCGAACCTACCTCCCTTAGTGATGCCGGTGGGTGTCTTCGTGGACGAAGCGCAATCAGTCGTTCGAAATCTGATGGATGAATGCGGACTCGCGCTCGCGCAGTTGCACGGAAACGAATCGGCGACCTATTGCCAGGAGTTAGGTCGTCCGATCCTCAAGGCGCTTCGCGTGAAAGACCGGAGTGCCTTTCTCGCCTTGGCAGAGTTTCGTGGTCGGGCCGGCGTGCGAGGGTTCGTCTTGGACGCCTTTTGTGATCAGGCTTTTGGAGGCACCGGGCAGGTGATCGATTGGCACATCGCCGCAGAGGTCGCCAAGGCTGCCAGCATTCTTCTGGCCGGAGGGCTCACCCCTGACAATGTCGAGAAAGCCATTCAGGCGGTACAGCCGTATGGCGTGGACGTGAGCAGCGGGGTTGAGTTGGCACCTGGCAAGAAGGATCACGAAAAGGTGCGCGCCTTCATTCAGGCTGTGAGGGTTGTCTCTCTAGGATGAGCACGTTTATACTGCAATTATTCTAATACGCATGAGGACGCTAATGGTCTCGGTTCCTGACAAACAGGGTCGTTTCGGTGCATATGGCGGACGCTATGTCCCTGAAACACTCATGCCTGCGCTCTTTGAACTGGAGCAGGAATATGCCCGTGTGAAAAAAGACCGACGCTTCCAGGCTGAACTTGCCTATTACTTGAAGCACTACGTGGGCCGGCCCACTTCTCTCTATTTTGCGCAGCGACTCACGAAGCGCTTAGGTGGAGCGAAGATTTATCTGAAGCGCGAAGACCTCTGTCATACCGGCGCGCATAAGATCAATAACGCGATCGGGCAGGGGCTTCTGGCGCAGCGGATGAAGAAGCCGCGCATCATCGCTGAAACAGGAGCCGGACAACACGGAGTGGCGACGGCGACTGTCGCAGCGATGTTCGGACTACAGTGTGAGATCTATATGGGGACAGAAGATATGCAGCGTCAGGCGCTGAACGTCTTCCGGATGAGACTGCTCGGCTCTACCGTGACGGGAGTCGACGCGGGAAGCTGTACGCTCAAGGATGCCATCAGCGAAGCCATGCGCGATTGGACGACGAACATCCGCACGACCCACTACGTTCTCGGTTCAGTGCTTGGAGCCCATCCGTATCCGATGATGATTCGTGACTTCCAATCCATCATTGGAAAGGAAAGCAGGCGACAGATCCTGACGGCAGAAGGCCGGTTGCCGGATTGCCTTATTGCCTGCGTCGGCGGAGGCAGCAATGCCATGGGACTCTTCTCTGCTTTCATCCGGGACAAGAAGGTGAAGATGGTCGGTGTCGAAGCCGGCGGTCAGGGTGTCGCGAGCGGAAAGCACGCCGCGCGTTTTGCAGGAGGAAAGCCGGGTGTCTTGCAAGGCACCATGACCTACTTGCTCCAGGACGATGACGGACAAATCAATTTGACCCATTCGGTGTCCGCCGGGTTGGATTATGCCGCGGTCGGTCCCGAACACAGTTATTTACGGGATCAGGGCCGCGCCGAGTACACCTCGGTGACCGATGATGAAGCTCTCACCGCCTTCGACCTGCTGGCCAGAGAAGAGGGGATCATGCCGGCGCTCGAAAGTGCCCACGCTATAGCCCACACTGTGAAAGTGGCTCCCACGATGAAGAAAAGCCAGATTGTGGTCGTGAATCTATCCGGTCGTGGGGATAAGGATGTCCAACAGATCGCCAAAATGCGAGGGATCGCGCTGTGACATCGAGACTCGACCGTACCTTCGCACGGCTCCAGCAGCGAAGTGAAAAGGCTCTCATTGCCTATGTGATGGCAGGGGACCCCTCGCTGCATGAGACTGAGCAACTCGTCGTGGAGTTGGAACAGGCGGGAGCCGATATCATTGAGCTTGGCGTGCCGTTTTCCGATCCCATTGCCGATGGGCCGGTGATACAGCAAGCCGCAGAGCGAGCCTTGCGGAGCGGGACCTCGCTGCGAACCATCCTTCCCATGGTCGCACGGTTAAGGGCATCAACTCAGATTCCCCTGGTCTTGATGGCCTACTACAATAATATCCACGCATTCGGTCCTGAACGGTTTTGCCATGAGGCGGTGCTGGCCGGTGTTGACGGGCTGATCGTGCCTGACATGCCGCCGGATGAAGCAGGTCCGCTCAAAGGTCCGGCCGCTGCAGCAGGCTTACAACTGATTTTTCTTCTCGCTCCGACGAGTACGGCGGAACGACGGACGTTTGTGGCCCGCCAATCACAGGGTTTTGTCTATTACGTTTCGTTGACTGGGATCACCGGCGCGAAACTGCTCAACGTGATTGACGTGGCAAAGAATGTGGAGAAAATCAGAAAGGTCACCCGGGTCCCCGTGGCGGTCGGCTTCGGGGTTGCGACTCCGGAGGACGCTGCGAACGTCGCAGCCGTCGCCGACGGAGTGATCGTCGGCAGCGCCATCGTGAAGCAGATTGCTGCACACCATGAGAAGCCGGAGATGGTGAAGCATGTGGCAGAATTCGTGCGGTCATTGAAAACAGCCATGCGAACGGCGCAGCTCCAAACCCGCTAGGCGTCGGGCCGAACCCGTCCTTCATTGAAACGGAAGAATGCTGTGCTTGTTCTCTGAGGGGATCGTTTTCTTACACCGCACTGAGAAGAATTGAGACGGGACGGGGACTAACGTTTGGCCTGGGGGGGCATCGACTTGATCATCTCCGCTGCCAGCTCTTTCGCAATATCCTTTAAATTCGGCCGATAGAACATGTAGCTACTCGACCGTTCATGTCGAGCCTTCCACACAGTGGTTCCCGTGGTGGCATCGACCAGACGAAGACTCAGGCCCACTCGCCCGACATTGTCGCCTTCCTTGCGCATGTACTCCCAGGAGTTCACCCGCACGACTAAGAACGAGTCCACATTCAGCGCTTTGCCCAACTTCACAGCCGAGTCCTTATCGGACTGGCCCGTCATTTCAAGACGTGAAAAGTAGAACACAAGCGCATCGAACGCTTCTTTCGAAGCCTGGAAGATATCCGTGACATTCTCAGGAGACACGACTCGCTCGATATTGGCGATCTTGTTCAGGGCGCCGGACAAGACCTCTTGGATATCCTCGCGTGCGCTGTCGTATTGGCTCGCCATGGGAGGGAGCACCGCAATGGCTTGCGGCCTGAACATTCTGGCTCCCGGTCCTTCCCACACTTCCTGCAAGCCGCCACAGCTGGCGACCAGGAGAGGAAGAAAGCAGAGGAAAATGGCATGTCGTAGGCGATAAAGCATGATCATCTCTTCAGTATACCATTAGAAGGTCAAAGAGACAGAGCCGGATGCCAGGACTCCTCGTTCACGAAAGTCATAGCCTCCTCCGAAATCCATGCGAAACGCGAAAATCCGTAAGCCAAACCCTGCAGTAGGGGTGAAGGGAGAGGCAGCATCCTGCATATTCTTCAAGGCGCCGATCCGCAAAGAAAGAAATTCGGACAAAATCGTTTGCTCAGCTCCTAGGCTCAGCACCTGGCTTTTCTGACCCGGAACCAGTGTTTTATTTGAGGTCGCGTCCACATCACTGGTCAACGTCAGAGACGAATACGGGTTGATGGCAATCCCGCCACGAATTTGGGGATTGAGCTTAAACTTGGTCCCGTCCGGCGCATCGAACTCCGGCTGATTGATGTCTTTTGCAATCACTCCGAACCGCAGCCACGAGGAGGGACGATAGATGGCTCCCACGTCAATGCCAAAATCGGTGGACTGCTTGGATTTTCCAAAGTTGTCAGACAGTTTAATGTCGTTGCCATTAATGGTGGCGGTCCCGCTGTACGCAGCTCCCTGAATGACTTTTCCTGTGATGCCCACCGCAAAGGTCTTATCTGCGAACGCATAGGCATAGGAGAAGGCTGCCTGCCTGGCTTCGAGCCCACGGAAGGTCATTTGTCCGTCTATGGTAACAGGGGGGCCTCCAACGACCGTAACTTGCCTGGTCACAAAAGCACCTGAAGTCGCAACATCCGAAACGTTGAACCCGAATGCGTGTTCTCCAAGATGGCCCTTAAAGTAAAGCCCTGCAGATCCTATGGCAGAAAGAGACGCGCCAGGCTGATTGATGCGGTTTGCGAGTTCTTGTCCGCGGCCGATGTTGGCCGGATTAGTCTTGTCAATATCTTCAATGCTGTTCAAGGTCTTTCTCACATCACGACGATCGATTCCTTGTGCGCTGGCCTGAGCCCGAATGTCGACCGTCTGCGTCATGGCCAAACCGGCGGGATTCCAATAGGTGGCGAGGGAGTCGGTCGTGACGGCCACGCCGGCGCCACCCATGCCGACAGCCCGCGGTCCGACGACGGCAAATTCCACAGCCTCTGCCGTCATGGCCGGCAGAGACAGAAGGAAACATATAAGGAGCCGATTCGATAGACGTGCTGGCATCATGACGTCACCCTCATGAACGCTCGCGAATTTGGCTGAGTGTATTGAACGAGCGGGTGCCCGTCAAGGGTTTGAACGATGCGAGAAGGCTGCATGGGAAAAGGCGCGTCCTGGCGCGCCGGGGTTGGGCGGGTGAGAAAAGCGAATTGTTCAGCATTCTCTTAGACGATTTGACCATCCTGCATATGCACAATCCGGTCTGCCTGGGCCGACAGCTTATCGTTATGGGTGACGATCACGAAGGTGGTCCCCCGTGCTTTGTTCAGTTCACGCATCATGGCAAAGAGCGCATCCCCGGTATGCGTATCCAGATTTCCAGTCGGTTCATCAGCCAATACGAGGTCAGGCTTCTGCAAGAGGGCTCGGGCGACGGCTACGCGCTGTTGTTCACCACCGGACAACTCACCGGGCTTGTGGTGCAACCGTTCTCCCAGCCCGACCTCCTCCAATAATGCAATGGCTTCCGGTTCAATATCTGTCTGCTGGCGTCTCTGGATTAAGGCTGGCATACAGGCATTTTCGAGTGCGGTAAATTCCGGCAGGAGATGATGAAATTGAAAGACGAATCCGATACGCCGGTTGCGAAACTCCGCCTGTTCACCCTCCGACAGGTGAAACAAATCCCGGCCGTCGAAGTGGACCGTCCCTTTTGTGGGACGATCGAGCGTCCCGATAATATGGAGCAGTGTGCTCTTTCCGGCTCCCGAGGCTCCGACTACCGCAATCAATTCTCCGCGCTGAATCTGTAGATTGACACCTTTGAGTACCGTGAGGGCCTGGCCGCCCATCGGGAACGATTTATACAGGTCGGTGACGGTGATCACGCCACAGCTCCTGAATGAAGTGAAAGTGATGAAGAGGCCGGCATCATCATTCGTAGCGCAGCGCGGCCACTGGTTCCAGTTTGGCTGCCTGGAGAGACGGGTAGACCGTGGCGGCAAAGCTGATGACAATTGCGGAGCCTGCCACAAGGAGCACATCCATCCCTTGTACATGGACGGGAATCCGCGAGATGTAATAGACCGTGGGATCGAAGGTCCAAAATGTCTGGATCAGCCAGAGAAATGCATAGCCGAGCGGGATGCCGATGGCCGTCCCGGACAAGCCAATGATCAACCCATTCAACATAAATATGCGACGAATGCTCTTGCGGGTCGCCCCCATGGCCTTGAGGATCGCGATCTCCTTTTGTTTCTCCGTCACGATCATGGTGAGGGTGCTCACGATGTTGAAGGAGGCTACGATCGTGATCAGCACCAATAGCAGAAACATCATCGTCTTTTCGAGCTTGAGGGCCGAGAATAGGTTACGATTCATCTGCATCCAGTCGCGCGCCCCATAGGCGAAGCCCAGCGCCTGCTCCACGGAGCGAGCGGTCTCGGCCGCGCGGAAGACGTCCGTGACTTTGATTTCAATGCCCGTCACAGTCTGTCCCATGTTGAAGAACTTCTGTGCCTCTGCGAGATCGATGTAGGCCAATGACGAATCGTATTCATACATGCCGGAATGAAATAGCGCGACCACCGCGAAGGTTCTGATCTTCGGCACCATACCCATCGCACTGATTGGACCGGCTGGGGGGGACACCACATTAATGGTATCGCCGACAAAGACGCCGAGTCGGAGAGCCAATTCCTTGCCGAGGATGATGCCGGGCTTTTCTGTTTCGACCGCCGGGCCCATCGGGTCATCTGCTGGTGGCTGCTTGACCTTGACCGGCCGACCGAGGTCCGTTAACTGTCCGGCCGAGAGATTCTTGGCCAGTTCGGTCACCGTGCCCTCGCGTTGCGGGTCGATGCCTCTGATGACGATGCCTTGCACCCCCGTTTGGGTCGTGAGCAAGACCTGCTTAAGGACGAACGGAGTGGCCGCAACAACGCCCGGCACCGTTTCGACCTGTTTGGTGACGGGATCGTAATCGCTCATGCCATCCTTCATCCGATCCTGCACGATGATATGGGCCGTCGTTCCGAGAATCTTCGCCTGAATGTCCTCCTTGAACCCCGTCATGATGCCAACCGTCCCGATCAGGGCGGCCACACCGAGCGTAATTCCGGCGATGGAAACCACCGTGTTCAATGAAATCGTTCGATTCCGGCGTTTTGCGCGCAGATACCGCAATCCGACGAAGATTTCGTAGGGGAGTGCCACCGTTATTTCTCGGGTCTCAGTTGTGGGAAGAGGACGACGTCGCGGATCGAAGCTTGATTGGTAAAGAGCATGATCAACCGGTCGATGCCGATGCCTTCACCCGCGGTCGGTGGCATGCCATACTCCAAAGCGCGCAGGAAATCCTCATCGACCAGGTGCGCCTCTTCGTCGCCCGCCGCCCGCTGTGCCGCTTGTCCTTCGAATCGCGTCCGCTGATCCAGCGGATCGTTTAACTCTGAAAAGGCATTCGCAATTTCACGGCCGGCAATATAAAGCTCGAAGCGATCGGTCAATGCCTGGTTCGAATCTTTCCGCCGTGCGAGGGGAGAAATTTCAATCGGATAATCGGTAATGAACGTCGGCTGAATCAGATTCGGCTCTACCGTTTCCTCGAAGATTTCGTTCACGATATTGAAGAGCGGCCATTTCGGATCGATCGCAATGCCCAGCGTTTTGGCCGCTGCAATCGCCTGGTCTTTATCCTCAAGGACAGAAGGAGCAAGATGGTTCACCTCCAGGATGGCCTGATGATACGACCAGCGACGCCATGGAGGCGTGAGGGTGATCTCTTGGCCCTGGTAGTCGATGACCGTCTTGCCGAGAACCTGTTTCGCCAGCGAGGAAACGAGTTCTTCCGTGAGGATAATCAGGTCTTGATAGTCGGCGTAAGAGACGTAGAACTCCAGCATCGTGAATTCGGGGTTATGAATCGTCGAGATGCCCTCGTTCCTGAAGTTCCGATTGATTTCGAAGACGCGGGGGAACCCACCCACGATCAATCGCTTCAAGTAGAGTTCCGGCGCGATGCGCAGATAGAGATCGACGTCGAGAGCATTATGGTGCGTGACAAAGGGTTTCGCTGCCGCCCCACCGGGAATCGGATGCATCATCGGCGTCTCGACTTCCAGGAAGCCCCGTTCGATCAAGAAGGCGCGAATACCGGAGATGATTTTGCTGCGCGTCACGAAGATCCCATGCACCTCGGGATTGGCGATCAAGTCGACATAGCGCTGCCGATAGCGGGTTTCCACATCCGTCAAACCGTGCCACTTTTCTGGAAGCGGTCTGAGGGCTTTGCTCAAAAAGGTCAGCTGTGCGACCTCGACGGTGAATTCATTTGTCTTCGTTCGAAAAAGCGTGCCGGTCACGCCGATCCAATCGCCCAGATCGAGCTGTTCGGCGACTCGATAGGCCTGCTCCGAGAGATGATCCTTCTTGAGATAGACTTGCAACCGGTCAGATCCGTCTTGCAGTACCGCGAAGCCTGCTTTCCCGAATCGCCGGAGGGCGACGATGCGTCCCGCAAAGGTGCAGGATATCTTCTCTTCTTCCAGAACCTCTTTGGGTTTCTCGCCATGGAGTGTGATCAGTTGGCCCGCACGATCCTTCACGTCGAATCGCGTGCCATAGGGCGCGATGCCCGCTTCGCGCAGGATGTCGAGCTTTTTGAGACGTTGCTGCTGCTGTTCGTTCAGTTCGTCCATGATCAATATGCGCCTTTACCGGCGGTCAACTATCAAACTCGTCCTTATCAGACTGTTGATAGCTGAGAGCCGTCTTCCCAAGCTGCTTCATTTTCAGATAGGCCTCGATGAATCCGTCCAGATCACCGTCCATGACCGCAGCGACTTGACCTACTTCATAGCCGGTCCTGTGATCTTTGACCATTTGATAGGGCTGGAACACGTACGAACGGATTTGGCTGCCCCAGGAGATATCCTTCTTTTCGCCGACGATCGCATTGAACTCCGCCTCTTTCTTCTTCAATTCCAGTTCGTAGAGGCGCGCCTTCAAGACCTTCATTGCGCCGTTGCGATTCTGGAGCTGGGACCGTTCGTTCTGACATTGCACCACAATTCCTGTTGGCAGGTGGGTCATGCGGATGGCCGTCTCAACCTTATTCACATTCTGGCCCCCGGCGCCGCCCGCCCGAAAGGTATCGATCCTGAGATCTTTGTCTTCGATCACGAGGTCGATGTCATCGTCCACTTCGGGATAGACGAACACCGATGCGAAGGAAGTATGCCGCCGTTTGTTCGCATCGAAAGGTGAAATGCGCACCAGCCGGTGGACCCCTGCCTCAGCCTTGAGATACCCGTAGGCATAGGCCCCCGTCACCGACAGTGTTACGCTCTTCACTCCGGCTTCTTCTCCTGGAAGCAGATCCAATGTTTCGACCTTGAGTTTCTTGCTCTCGGCCCACCGGACGTACATGCGAAGCAGCATCTGCGCCCAGTCCTGAGATTCCGTGCCGCCGGCCCCAGGATGGATGGCCACGATCGCATTGTTGGGGTCCAGTTCGCCCGAGAGGAGAAGTTCAAGGCGTAGGGCGGCCAGTTTGGGCTCGAATTGATCTAGCTCAGCGATGAGTTCCTTCTCAAGTCCGGGGTCGCCGCTCTCTTGTGCCAATTCGAGTAAGGCGCCCAGGTCGCTCATCTTGCCATCGATATCGCGCCACTGCTGCAGCTCATGTTCGATCGCGAACTTCTTCCGGCTGATTTTGGCCGCCGTCTGAGCATGATTCCAAAAATCCGGCTGCGACGTCTGCTGCTCCAGATGTGCCAACTCGGCCGTCATGCGAACGAAGTCAAAGATGCCCCCGTAGTTCCGATACCTGTTGCGCAACGGCCCGAACGCGAATCTGTACCTCATCCAACATGGAGCGACCCTTTCACATTAAATCGGTGTGGCAGCCACTGTGCTGGGTTCAGCGCCCTTGGTGCGGAAATAGCCGAACAGGCACAAAAGCGCGCAGATTATAACACAGCCGTAGGCAAACACATCCCCATGCCGACTGTAAAACGTATGCGGGCGCCAGACCTGCATCGTCGCCTTCACGGCCTGTTCCGTGAAGATCGGCGTCGCTTCGATCACACGACCGAACGGATCGATGAAGCCCGAAATGCCTGTATTGGCTGCGCGAGCAAAGGCCAAATGATTTTCGACCGAACGAAACACCACCATCGAAAAATGCTGCGAGGGCGCCGACGAGCGGCCAAACCAGGCATCGTTCGTCACGGTCACCAGGAATTCCGCCCCGTTCGCCGCGAATTGCCGGACCAGATTCGGGAAGATCACTTCGTAGCAGATGGCCACGCCGAATTTCACCGGTCGTGGCGTCGTCCCGGTCGTGCTTGCAGCAGCAGAACGCGGTTTCGGTGTCAGCGTCAGGATTGTCGGACCAGGTCCCGCTTCGAAATCGCCGATCCCTTCCACTAACTTGTCGAGAAACATCAGGAGCGAAGATTTCAGCGGGATATATTCTCCGAACGGCACCAGATGATGTTTGTCATAGCGCCCCAGCGTCTGTCCGTCGGGCGAGAGGAGGTACGCACTGTTCAACAGATACGGCCGCCGATCCGGATAGAAGCGCAAGGCCGGGCTTCCAAATAAGATCGGCGCCTGGGCACGATTCGCCAACGCAATGACTTGTAGTTGGTAGACCGGCTCACGCTCAAACACGAAGGGTGTGGCCGCCTCCGGCCAGATCACCAAATCGGTGGCACGACCGAGCTGTCCAGTCAGCCGGTCAAACCGTGCGAGCGTTTCTTCCCGATAGGCGGTATCCCACTTCACCGCCTGATCGACGTTCGGTTGCACAACCCCAACGCTGATAGAGGAGCGGGCAATATCGGAAAACGACGCTCCGGCTAACGTTCGAAGCCCATACTCGTACGAGAGCGTGACCAACAATGCCGTCATGGCCACGAGTTCCCACGGAAGCTTCGCCGGACGGAATCCCCGGAGCAGCGGCATCAGCCATGAGAGCAACTCGGCCAGGGCGACATTCACCAGAACAATAAGGAAAGAGACTCCATACACCCCCATATGGTCCGCAATCTGAATGATCTCGATCTGTCGATATTGCGTATAACCGAGGAGACCCCAGGGCAATCCGCTCAACGCATAGGTCCGGATCAGTTCAAGGCTCACCCACAAACAAGGAAGCGCGAAGAGACCGTAACGGGGAACCAGGGTTCGAAACCAGACGGCCCCGGCAGAATAGATGCCGACGTAAAGTCCAAGGTACGCCGTGAGCAGCAACATAATGCCGTAGCTGATCACCATCGGAACTTTGCCATAGGTGTTCATGGCGGTGACCACCCAGGCCATCATGCCGGTAAAGGCAATCGTTCCGCAGAGCCAGCCAATCCAAAATGCCTGTGTTTTGGTCTTGCCGTCCAAGGCCCAATGCAACGGCACGAGGGCAATCCATGCCAGCGGACCGAGATCGTAGTTGGGAAAGCTCAGCGGGAGGAAAAGCCCGCTCGCGCTAGCAAGGACGAGTGAACGCGCGAGGGAATGGGTCATGGGCCGCACCTTAGCGAAAGCCGGAGAGGGATGCAACTTCCGGCTGGCTACACATCGGCTCGTTCGGACACTGTTATGACGAGGTGCGAGATTTTGGGTTGACGGACAGGTGGTGACCACCTATAAATATGAAAGAAAATTGTGCATTCGTACCTGCGGGAACAGATGGAATACACCATCGCCGAAGGTATCAGAGCCAGACAATCCTGACCCTGATGAAGCTGCGCGCAAACTAGGAGGCCCTGTCATGAATCGAAGAGTCATCAGCCTGTGTCTGAGCGTGAGCCTCATGCTCTTATCTGCGGGCTGTTCCGGTAAAAAAGTTGCTTCCTCGTCCGGAGATCAATCTGCACAATCCGGTCAGACCAAGAGCGAGGCGATCCAACCGGACGCGATCAAGCCCGTACCGGCGGAGCGCTCCTTCGACCGGGCAGCCGTCAATCAGCCATCCAATCTCTCTAGCCCGGGATCCGATTCTCTCTCGAACAAGGAACCGGATAGCAACCCACTGGGCGATGTGTTCTTCGATTACGATCAATTTCAAATCCGCAAGGATGCCGTACCGGTCTTGGATAGCACCGCCCGATGGATTCGTGCCGAGGGGAGCAAGACCGTACTGATCGAAGGCCATTGCGATGAGCGCGGCACCTTGGCCTATAATCTCGTCCTGGGTGAAAAACGGGCCCGAGCCGCCAAGAAATACCTCCAGGATCTGGGCGTCCGAGCCGCGCAACTCCAGATCACGAGCTATGGGGAAACACAGCCTGTCTGCAAGCAGCAGAACGAAGACTGTTATCAACAGAATCGTCGGGCACACTTTGTCGCCAAATAATCCTGGACTCGTTCGACACATCTCGTCACGGGTATCAGGCCATCACATTACGAGGGAGGGATCTGTGAATCACTATCAATTCGTCGGCATCGGCCTTCTCGGAATCATCTTGTCATCCGGCTGTGCAACGAGTGGCGAGCGGATCGATCTCAAGGTTCCCCAAGTGAGCGGGGCTGATGAAAAGGTCGTCGCGGCGAATGCTACGTCCGTCGTGATTCAGCCTTTTGAAGACAACCGAACAGACCGGTCACACCTCGGTACCAGGCACCACCTCTGGGGCGGAGAGAGTGACTTCACTCTCCCCGGTGGCACACTCGGCGAAGCCACGGCCCAGGCCTTTGCGGACTATCTCAAGGGGAAAGGCTGGAACGCGTCTGTTGGCAAGGGCACCGGAGTCAACGGGGCCGATATTACGATTACAGGGAAGCTTGCCGATGTCGACGTCGATGCCAAGAGCAGCATCGGACAGACGACTCTCCATGCCAAAAACCGGCTGATCGTGCAGGTGGACAATCGTGCTGACGGCAGCCAGGTTCGTGAAACGCTCACCAGTTCCGGCACCAACCAGGTTATCTGGTTCGAGCCCTCGGATGCCCAGGAGCTGCTCAACGAACTGTACAACAAGAATTTTGAGAAGTTCGTGGCGGACACCAAACTCGACGGGAAAACTCTCAAGGTCCGGTAACGAACATCTCCATCGAGTCTCTATTCCACAATGATGCACGGGATCCTGCCTCATGGGGTCCCGTGCACACCATCGAATCATTCGATCAGTAATCGTTTCGTATCGTTCGCCTCTGGGCACTGCGTTCCTGGCAATGACTAGCGTGATCTTTTGCCCGCTTTCTCATTTCAAGATGAGTATCCACATTTGCGGTGATCGATGATGCGCTCGTGCAGTGGGTCGGAGGGGACACATTCAGAGGATTGTCCGAGAAGGTTCGACTAGCCGAACTCGATGACCTCGAGCATCTCGTCGACGAATACGAAGAGGCAGAAGGCAGCGGCCACGCCTAAATAGCCAAGACTTGACTGAGCCACATGGGAGGAATATCGTATCAATGTGGGGGGAGCTTAACGCCCCGAGGGAATATGGTTCATCAGGGGATCGAGCGTTGGGATGGTGTGCAAGCCCAGCTTGACTGGGAAGCCTAAAGTCCCACCAAGATTTCCGCCGTACCTAGCTGTCCTCGGCAGGTGCGCGCTCCTCCCACCCTAACAAGGCCTTGAAAAGGCCCGCCAGCTTCGTTCTCGCCTCGTTCAGGCTTCCGATTGACGCTCTCCCCACCGGGCCGCATCATAGTTCAGGTCATTCCTCCGCTACCGGCAAGACGTATGCTTTGCGGATTCGATCAATCTGTGTAAAATGCCGCCCGGTTTCCTCATGTAATTTTATTGAGAGGATAAATGGCCACGCCTAGGTCGACTGCATCTGCGCCGAAGTCTGTATCTCTATCGAACGCGCCGCCTCAACCACCTGCGTATAGGAAAACCGAGCCCCGAGGGACTGCGGTGACGGCAGTGGAAATGGGCGCCAGGCAGCGGGAGATTTCCGTTTCCGAGTTCTTTACGAAGAACCGTCACCTACTCGGTTTCGATAATCCGCGCAAAGCCCTACTGATCTGCGTCAAGGAAGCCGTCGACAACGCATTGGATGCCTGTGAAGAAGCCGGGATTCTTCCGGAGGTCACCGTACAGTTAGAGGCTGTGGCGGTCGGATCTTCCCCTGTGCCACCCGCAAGTCAGGCGACCCGGTTCCGGATCACCGTCACGGACAACGGTCCAGGGATCGTCCGTCAGCAGATTCCAAAAATTTTTGCAAAGCTCTTATACGGCTCCAAATTCCATCGTCTCCGCATGAGCCGCGGCCAGCAGGGGATCGGTATTTCAGCGGCAGGCATGTATGGTCAACTGACCACAGGCAAACCGGTGAAGATCATTTCGCGTACCGGCCCCAAAGCCTCGGCCCACTTCTTTGAAGTGCAGATAGATACCAAGAAGAATGAACCGCTCGTCCACGAAAACAAGCAGATCGAGTGGGACCAGCCACGCGGAACGATGGTGACAATCGAAGTCGAAGGGCGCTATCAGAAGGGACGCGCTTCGGTAGACGAGTATCTTGAACAGACCTCTATCGCCAATGCGCACGTCAAACTTATCTATCGAACTCCGGAAGGCGAGACGAAGGAGTACCTCCGCGCCTACCACGAACTGCCGTCGTCGCCGCGAGAAATCAAACCGCATCCCTATGGCATCGAATTTGGCATGCTCCTCAGGATGCTTCAGGAAGCCAAGAGCCAAACTCTTTCGAGTTTTCTCTCGAGC
Organism: Nitrospirales bacterium; assembly: GCA_038275915.1. Classification (GTDB taxonomy): domain Bacteria; phylum Nitrospirota; class Nitrospiria; order Nitrospirales; family Nitrospiraceae; genus Palsa-1315. The sequence goes on along the minus strand of JBBRRM010000009.1, from coordinate 1,406 downwards.
GATTTCTGTCGGGTGACGCCTACACTCGCGGATGAGATATGTAGAGTGGCGAAGGTCTCGCCCAAGGCGAAGCCACGGGACGTTCGCGGTGCTATAGCCGAAGCGCTCTACCACACCATCCAAACGACGAAGATCATGACTCCGCCGACCAACTGCCTCTCGCCGATCGGCGAGAAGGCGATCCTCTCCGGACTCTACAAGCAGATCAAAGGGGAATTTTATACCGCCGTGAGCCGGCCTCCCTCCGTCTATCGCGGCAATCCCTTCATCATCGAAGCGGGGCTAGCCTTCGGTAAAGCACCGGACAGCGCGGCGCAGCCTGAGAAGCCGACGATGCCGCTGGCAGAGGGGGAACAGAAGGAGGGAGACTCGGAACTCGCACGCGTCATCCGGTACGCCAACCGGGTTCCTCTGCTCTATCAACAATCAGCCTGTGCCGCATTCAAAGCCGTGCTCGCCACGACATGGCGTAATTATGGAATTGCCCAGTCCCGCGGAGCCCTTCCGGCCGGACCAATGGTGATCTTCGTCCACATCGCTTCCGTATGGGTGCCCTTTACGAGCGAGTCCAAAGAAGCGATTGCGGAGTACGACGAGATAGACAAGGAGATTACCCTGGCGCTCCGGGAGTGCGGGCGACGACTCGGGCTCTTTCTGCGCCGACGCGAGCGGGCGGCGAGTGAATACCGGCGGCGCAATATTTTCGAACTCTATATCGAAGAAGTCGTCGCAGCCTGTAACCGGCTGAAGGGTGGGAAGTTGCCTACAGAAAAGTTAAAAGCGCAGCTGCAGAAGATTGCCTCCTCGCGGACGGGCGGTATGAAGACAGATGAAACGCTCGGTAAGACAGGCGCCGGACCCGAAGGCCTTCCGCATTCCATTATTGTCACTGCTGAAGGAATTGAAGGCAACGTCCCGCCGACGCTAGACGTATCACGGACCATTGTGCCGGTGACTGAAGTTTCCGATAGGATCGGCGGCGAAGGGAAGCACCTCCCCTCGAAGCCGAGGCGGAGACAGACCTTGAAGGCGAAGTCGGCCAACAGAGTGTCAGCGAAGGCCGTACCCGTCCCATCGTTTTCGAAGAAAGGCGTATCCGCACAGCAGCACTCACGTGCGGGCCGCGCTGGTCGCAAGGCTCGGCAAGTACGAAGGAAACAATAGGACGACGTATGGCCAAAACGAAACACACGAGGAACGGGACGGTCGAAAAGAAATTGGTCGGGCTGGCCGATTTGGTCATCACGGCCGCCCAGCGGGCTAAAGATCCGACCATGGCCATCCCGATTCGCGCCCTCTCGAACGTGACGTTTAATGCACGCAAGGGTTTGCTCGAGATGGGACAGAAGAAACAGGCGCGTTCATTCTTCAACGTGGGCATGGCCAAGAAGTTTATGCAGACCATG
>JBBRRM010000008.1:0-18699 GCA_038275915.1 Nitrospirales bacterium | reverse complement strand
GACAACACCTTTACATTCTTACCGTTGACCCTCGTCATTGCCGGAGGTGCGCACGACAGGATGCTCCGGTGCGTGATCAGCCGTGTGAGTTCCAGGAACCTGTGGCATGAGCGGCAGGATTTGTCGATCGCCGGTCGGGAGGACTTTGAAGAGGCCCCACTGGCCTGCGTGCATATAGGCCGAACGCTGGTTCTTCCACATGTAGTCTCCGACCATCTGGTTCGGCCCTCCGGCCCCGCCGTTCAGATACGCATTGATCACTTCGGAGCCGCCGAATTCCATGGTGCTTACCTGATCCGCACCGACCATGTAGGGCTCGTGCGGCCACTCATGACCGTCCAATGTAAAGAGCTGCACCTGTTCGCTGAACACACCCAGCACATGGATGGCAATCGGATCTCCCACGTGAGCGGCGAGCAAGGGCGTCGCCGGAAGGTCCCCCGCTTTCGTACAGCTGAACACTTGAGCCATCTCACAACCCTTCTCGATCCGATAGGCCGTCGGTTCAGATCGATAGTTCACCGCAGTGATGCCGGCAGTTTGCTGGAGGTACGGCATGAAGCTGACGCCCAGAATGTTATCTTCATCCTGGAACATCAACGAGAACGACCGGTAGTTTTTCCTTTTCTCGTTCCCGGGAATCGAACGATCCACGATCACATCGGCGCGCCAGCTGCTCCGCATCGTGAGATCGGCGCCAGTGATAGGATCCCGATAGGTCGATCCCTTCGGCCCAATGATGATGGACCCAAACAGCCCGTTCCGTGGATTCTCCACCACGTTGCCCCAATCCTGAATCATGGCAGCCAATTCACCGTATTGCGGATGCGCATAATAGGTGTATGTGCGGCTCTGGCCCGGTGCGATCGTTTGGTCGCCAGGATTGTTGCCGACATTGGCGCCGAAGGAATCCTTCGGATCGAACGCCATCATGTCCACATGGAAACCGGCGCGCTCATTGGCCATCTCATTTTTCAAGTTCACCTTCACGCAATCGCCTACGTTGACATGGAGCGTCAGTGGACTCGGCTTGAGTTCGCCCGCTTTCACCCGGCCGCGATCGCCTTCCAGGACATACATCTTGCCCTGCGAGTTCTCCATGATCAGCTTGCGCTCCATGTCTACTTCCATGACGCCCGGCGTTCCCTCGTTGTAACGAAGGGTCTGATCGACCGCAAGGACGTTGAAGGACTTCACAGGCGCGTCCGCCGGACAGACCGACGGAGCGGATTTCTGAATCTCTTCCCGTCCTGGTAAAGGCTTCAGCGTCGGCTGAAGCTCATCATGGACCCGGATCATGCCCCAACTACCTTCGGCAAAGTGCGAGGCCCGGCCGCTGTGGTAGAGGTAGTCTCCCGCCATCTTCTGCGGGCCGCCGGCCGCTGGAATCGCCGGATCGTAACGCTCACCGATGGCCAGGTGGATCGTGCTGCGCGGCATCGCGGTAATGCCATACCGCTCCATCGGGAACCAATGACCCGTCACATGCCAGGTATGGACCTCGTTCGCCGAGCCCACCAGCGCCCGTACCACGATGGGATCTCCGAGGTAGGCTCGCAGCAAGGGCGTGCCAGGATCCCCGTGAATACCGGACACGAACAGTTTGGACGGATCGGGATTGTTCATCAGCCGCACACTCAACGGTTCTACTCGCATGCCATAGCCACTTCCTGTCGTCGCTTCGCCACCGTTCAAGAACGTCATCGCAGATTTATTGATGCGGTCTGGAAACTTGTGTGAGGGAGGACCATCAACGGTCACTGCCCCCATTCGGGCCTGCGGATTGTCCGTGGTAATGAGCTCCGCCGAACGGGCATTGCTGTCCATGAGGTGCATCATCACCTCGCGGAAGCTTCCGCGGATATGGGCCGAGACCGGCTCCAGCGTGTGGATGTCGGCGATAGGACCACTCCGAATTTCCTTGCCGGTCACCGGATCGTGATAGGTGGAGCGGGGCGGCTCGGTGATGAAGGCCGAGAACAACCCGTGTCCCCAGGTATCGGTGCCGAACACGTGGTCATGCCAGTAGACCGTCCCGAAGTCGGCATCCACATACCAGCGCTCGCGAATGAACTCGACGCTGGCGATGTCACCCTTCTTGTGGCCATGCTTCAAAGGCCTGTCAAACGTCACCGTCTTGCCATTGATGCTCTTGATACGCGCAATCTCAAAATACTTGGGGTCATCCATCCCCACGCCCAGTTCGGTGTTCGGATGGAACTTGGACGCATCAGCCAGAGTAATGCTGTGCGCGCCCGCTTTGACCTCGGCGGTCAGAACAGTATTGCCGGGTAATGGCATGCCCTTGGTCGGTTCGGGGTCCTTCAGCATCGTGAAGGCCCGCAGAGACATGTCGTAGGAAAACCCAATCGTGGGACCATCCGACGCGCTCGTATCGAACTGGAAAAAGTGCGGATGCAGGTTGACCTTGTTGGCCCAGCCTGTTCGCTCGTCGTCAGGAATCTCGTTCTTGTAGATGACATCCACGCAGTCATACACATTCCCGCGAATCACCAGCGGGACCTGCTTGGCCGGATTCTTCCGAACCTCTTCCTCTTCTTCGTGCAGCACGAAGATCATGCCGTTGGGGTCCACGATGGCCGGAGTTTTTGGCGTCGCCGTTTTCAACGTGATCGGTAGTGTGATCGCATGAATATTGAAGTACTTGCGCGGCGAATCCGACGGGCAAAGACTCCAGGGCCCCTGCTCGCCAGGCTTGGCCGGCTCGGTGCTTTTGCTGCCGTCTTCCCGGACATGGAAGGGCTCCAACCACGGGGCTCCGCCATGGTTCGGCGCAAACGGCGGCCGTTTACCGAGATGCGGACGGAGCCAGGGGAACGCCAATTTTCCGGTTTGTGGGTCGAAGGTAATCGCCGGCCGCTTCAGTGGCGTCGGCGAGGCGTAATCAGCCCACTTGTGCGGGGTCTCCGGTTCGTTGAGCGCCTGGGCGCCCTCCCATTTCCAATTCACCACCGTCGCGTCATGCGCCTGCGCTTGCTTGACCTGATCTTCGGTCTTGCCAGGAAGACCCTGCGGCGGCAGCATGTACTCCACCCAATCTTTGATCGAAACCTTCACCGGATTGGCCTTCCAATCCGTCTTGTCTTTCGTAATCTCGTACTTCTTTCCCCCGTACCAATCCACCGTCGTGCCAACGAGTTTTTCAGAGGACACGGACTGCTTGATCTTGCCCTTTCGATCCGGCAATTCAACCAGCGGCTTCATGACATCCGTCTGGAAACCGGGCGTCTGAAGCGTGTTGTACACGCGCCAGAAACCCCACATCCCGGTCACGTAGTGCTGAGGAATGTGGCAATGGAAGACGAACTCCCCTGCCAAGGCCTGAAGGCCTCCGGAGCCGCCCTCAATCACTTCATCGAAAATCTCGGAAGGCCCGATGGATTGGACGTCCAGCCGGTCCGAGGTGTCGCGCATCGCCGGAAACTTGACCGGCCCGTTTTTGCTCAGAGTCGGATCGAGCTGGCTGGTGCCTGGCTGGCGCGCCCAGCGGATCGATCCACCATGGAGGTGGTGCGAATGGACGATTTCAGAGCCGCCGATCATTCGGAATTTGGCGGGATCGCCAGATAGGATCGCGGGATCGTCGTCGCCGGGTCGCCGAATGTATAAGAACCATAGCCTTGAGACTCATCGGAGAATCCGATCAAATGCGCCTGTTGCTCAAGTCTCGTTCCGTGCGGCTCGCTCCGATAATTGAGCAAGCGCGCGGCCGGCCGATAGGTATCAGTGTGGGGATCGCGTTGGGGCAGCATGTCGCCTGTGCGACTCAACAACCGGAACGTCTCATCTCCTGCTTCATGATAGAAAATCACAAACTCCCGGAAGTCCGATCCGTTCGCCAAGTCGATCATGGCTTCCCACCCGCTGGTCATTTCTTCGCCGGTGAAGGGGCTCAAGTGTCGGGACCCACGAGGCTCTACGACGAGCGATCCCAGCATACCGAGCGAATACTGATCGCGCGAGGCATGGCTGTGGAAGGCCCGGCCGCCTTCCTGCAATTCCGGTCGAATATACCATTCAAATTCTCCGACCTGTCCGGTCGCGACCAGTGCGTCAGGATTGTTTCCGTTGGCCGGCTTCCCCGTGCTGCGCACGAGCATTTGGGAGCCGTTGATGATCAGGTTGGTCGGCTCATCGGCAATCTGATTGCGTAGCGTGATTCGCAGGCAATCGCCCTGATTGGCCCGAATGACGAGCGGCTGAATCAAATCTCCCTGGAGTCCGTTGGAGACCGCGCCGCCGGAGAAGGTGGGGTCATCGCTTTCACGCGCCGCCTTGTTCTTCGTTTCCTCGTCTCTGATGCCCGGGACGTTCTCCGTGAGGGCATACATATAGCCGGGATAAAAATCCCCGAACCGGTTCACGGTAATTTCCACATTGATCGTCGAAATATCGAAGGCACGAATCGGCGCCTCAGCAGGACAGCGGGCTCCCTGTGAAACCTTGACCTTGTCGGGATCCTCGGCAACCAGCAAGACGCCTTGCTGCATGGCATGCGCGCCGGCTCCCTGGAAGGGGCCTTTGCTCTGCACCTGCTTCTCGATCTGCTCGATCGCGCGCGACAACTTGTCTTGCAGCATCGGACCTGCAGGACGATGGACGACCGTCGTCGCCTCCGCCGTTTCGGAGTTCATCACACCTGCGTGCTCATGAGGAGTCGCTTCAGCCGATACCTGCGCGACACCGAAAACGGCGGCGAGCAATGCGACCCCTGCCTGACTTGCAATCCTTCTGGTGGTCATCCTCTTCCCCTCCTGAACAACATCCGTTGAATTGATCCCGCGTGCAGCAGCGCTATTCGCTCGACGACCGAGCCTTGTTTCCGTTCCCGCGCCCTATCCAAATCAAAAAAGTCTGGTGAAGGTTCCGCTCTTCGCGGTTGCGATTGCAGGAGGCCAGTCCATTAATAACGCAGCCTCCACCAGACAGGTCTTCACATCCCATTCATTGCCCAAATACAGTGGTGGCACAGCAAATCCTGTTCCATCGTAGGGACATGAGTTGGAGAATGGTTCGCTCAATGATTCGTGTAGATTTTGACGCTGACAGATTACAGCGTTTAGCGGCATGGGGCCATGACGCCCCATGCCGCTAAAGCACATCATTGCAAACTGCTGATGTTATCAGGCGATTATGACTTGTCTGAATTTTACGCTCGATGGGGCGTCAGCGCCCCATCTTGAGGCAGGAAACGGAACAGGCTGGACAGGACAATAGGCGAGCCCGCTAGCGCTCTTCGCGAAGACCGTGACGCTTCACCATGCGCTCGATCGTCTTCCGATCCACGCCGGCCTCTTGCGCAGCATGGCCCATATGCCAATCGTGTCGCTGAAGCAGTTCGAGTAAAAATGTGCGCTCGAACGAACGAACCACTTCTTGTTTCACCTGCTTGTAAGAGGCGGCTTCCACAGGAGAAGCGTCGCCGGAAGGAAGAAGCCGGAGGCTGGAGGGCAAATGCTCCGTACGGATTACCGGACCGTCGGCCAACGCTGCCGCCCGCTCGATCACGTTCTGGAGCTCCCGAACATTGCCCGGCCAGGTATAGTTCGCCAAGGCCGCGACCACAGCAGGCTCAAAGGTAGGAATAACTCCGGTATCCATTCGATGTTGACGCATGAAGCGCTGGAGAAATTCGCACGCCAGCACTTCGACATCTCCTTCCCGATCTCGTAAGGCGGGCAGGACGATGGGTATGACGTTGAGACGATAATAGAGATCTTCTCGAAACTCGCCCCTCTTCTGAGCCCCCTCCAGATCCCGGTTCGATGCGGCAATGACTCGCACATCGATATCGATATACCGCGTCCCGCCAACCCGACGGAACTGGCGTTCTTGCAACACCCTGAGCAAGCGCGATTGCAACGTGTGACTCATCCCGCTCACTTCATCTAAAAACACCGTGCCGCCGTGCGCAACTTCGAACAACCCGGATTTGGCGGTGTGCGCTCCTGTATATGCGCCCCGTTCATGTCCAAACAACTCCGACTCCAACAAGGCATCCGGCATCGATGCACAGTCCACCGTGACAAAGGGCTTACCCGCTCGTTGACTCTGGTGATGTATGGCCCGTGCAACCAGTTCTTTCCCTGTTCCGCTTTCACCATAGATCAGAATGTTGGCATCCGTCCTGGCCACCTTGCTCACCAGATCCAAGACGGCTTGAATGGCCGTGCTTTCTCCCACAATCTGTCGTAAGGGTAGCTTCGCTCCCGCACTGGTTGAAGGCAGATCGGTTCGAGGCAAAGATGGGGCGGTACCATCTTGACGATCCCCCTCCTCAAACGCTCGGCGCGTGACCTCCTCAAGATCCTTGGTCGTATAGGGTTTCAAGATGTAATCGAGAGCACCGTGCCGCATGGAACTGACCGCGGTTTGCACAGTCGCAAAAGCCGTCATTAACACCACCTTTATGGTCGGATCGAATCGCTTGGTTGCGTTGAGCACATCGATTCCGCTCATGCCGGGCATGCGCAAATCCGTGAACACGAGACCTGGCCGTTCCTGTTGGATGACTGTCAGCGCCCGGACCGGATCATTCTCCGTCAAACATTCATGGCCAAGTCGGCTCAAGATGCGCCGACAGTTATCGAGTGCCTCAACTTCGTCGTCGACAATCAGTATCTTGCCTGCATGTCCCATCCGGCCTCCTGCGATACATTGGACGCGGTCTCTAGCACAGGGAGTATGACTGACGCGACGACTCCGGCTTCTCCGTTCGCGACCTCTAAACGCCCTCGATGATCCGCTACGATGCCATAACTCAAAATCAAGCCCAACCCTGTCCCTTGACCGACGTCCTTCGTCGTAAAGAACGGATCAAAAATTCGACCGAGAATGTCGTCAGGGATGCCGAGGCCATTATCGATCACCTTGACCGTGGCCCACTCTTCCCGGTCGAGTCGCGTACGTTCCGACTGAATGGTCACCACTCCTTCCCCGGACCCCCGTACGGCATCGATGGCGTTGTTGATCAGGTTGAGAAAGACTGTTTCCAAACGATCACGATCACCCATGATCGCCGGCATATCGGGAGACAAGACAGAGGATTCAATGCGAACACCTTGGGCGGCCGCCCGCTCCTTTGCCATATCCGCACAAGAACGGATCACGCAATTTAGATCGATTGGCTTTAGCGTCGTGGCGGAGCCATGTGAGAGGGCCAGCATGCTCCTGGTAATCCGACTGATCCGGTCTGCTTGCGACCGGATTGCCAGCAGATCGCGCTGCATGTCAGCAGGCAAATGCAGTTCAGCCGCTTCCGCTTCGATGCATTCAATACGATTGAGCATGATTCCCAACGGGTTGTTAATCTCATGAGCAATCCCGCTCGCCATTTTGCCCAATGTCGCCAGGCGTTCGGAGAGATGGAGCTGTTTCATGTGACGCGTAACCTCTGTGGTCTTTTCCTCAACTCGTCTGGTCAAATCGCTGTTCAACGCCTCCATCTCGGCATGGGACGCGTTCAGCCTGTCCGCCATCCGATGCACCGCGCTCGCCAATTCTTCAAACTCGTCGCCGGTCCGAATGTCGAGTGGTCCACCATACGTTCCATGGCTGATCGCCTCGACCCCTGCTTTCAACGTTTGAATCGGGCGGGCAATTCTGGTCGCTACATAGCGTCCGATGGCCCAGAGGAGTCCGATCATGACGAATCCGATGATGGCGAGATTGCGGAGCTGATCCCGAATCGGTGCGTAACTTTCGGCGGGCTGTTGCCGGACAAAGACATGCCAGCTATTGCCCGGCGCGCCAAGGCCTGGTACCGGTGCAAAGCCGACAACGGTATCGCGAGCACCATGTCCATCGTCCTCGGCAATCCCCCACCCGGGATCATCGGACACGATCATCGTCATCAGGGGTGCAGGAATACGATGGGCCTGACGGGGAAGAATCGGACAGATGAGTGGTTGACCGTCGGCGCTGAATAACATCGCGTGGCCGGTCTGACCGATCCTGATTTGATTGATGATCGCAAAAAGCGCATCGAACCGGTAGGAGACTTTGATTGCGCCAATCACGATGCGCTGGTGGTCGTCGAAGATAGGCACGGCCACATCGATCGTCTCTTCCGGAGTCGAAAAAGAACCTCCACGCCCGGCAATAAGTCCGCTCAAATAGACCTGTTCACCGCCTCCGCTCTGGATGGTCTTCCACCACAGCTCGTCTCCAAATAGATAATGGTCTGGTTCCGAGGTGGCCGCGACAAGCGCTCCATGGCGATCCGTGATGAGGATCCCCACCATCTTGTCCCCATCTCGCACTTTCGTCTCCAAGAGAAATCGTGAGAGTTCGGTGTTCAACAGACGCCCAGCCGCTTCAGCACTTTGCTCCCAGGCTTGGGCACGATCCTCGAGCAGCGCACTGACCTTGGAGGGGTCTCCGGGATATGAATGGTTGGCAAGTTCTACAGGCTGTCGGATGCGTAATGGCGCGGAGGCCAGAAGGCGAACCCTCTGGATTTCTCCTTGCACTAACATTGTCACTCGATCTGCCGCTTGAGCCGCAATCGTCTGAAAGTTCCCTCCGATTACGTCGCGAAGCGATCGCATTCCAGACACGTAGGCCAGGATGAGGCAGGTCAGCAGCGGAATGCAGCCGACTACCACGATGGCCAGCACGATGCGGCCTCTGATCGTATGAACCGTCACTCAACTCCTTTCGGTAGAGGAACAGCATTTTACGCAACGTTGAACCGAAATCGCTAGCCTCAGAGAAAGAGCCACGGCACAAGCGCGGTATAACTTCCTAATCAGATGTTTTCCATGTAGTTAGTCAATGTTGTCGTGACGAGACACCGTTCTCGTCTGCTCGGTCGTCGGAAAATGATTGCCGGTCCCTTCCTCTTGAGGTCGATGCCCGCGGAGGCAAGCCAATCACTTATTTTTGTCTGGTCTGGCGAAGAATACTGTCTGGACAGTGCAGATATTGTCGTGATTACTGAGAATTCGGTGGGCGAAAGGACATATCGTGGTGGCATGACATTAGAGAGTTCTAACTGCCAGTTAACACCCCATTAATCTTGCGATGCTAGAGTTTTCCTCGTGCAAAGACGACTCGTCGGCGCTGGAACACATGACAGTAGGAGGTAGGCACAATGACTTGTCAAAAATGCAAAGGGCTGATGGTGAAGGAATGGCGACCGGATTTCTCGCAGGAAGTGGCTGTACTCCGATGTATCAATTGCGGCTTGGTCCTCGATCCGTTAATTGCACAGAATCGCCTAACCCCGTTGCACGCGAAGCAGTCGATCTTGGATGCGGCTTGATGATTCGTTCAAGGTCGTGAACCCGTTCGGTCGGTGTGGACGACTTGCCGTACCGACCGAATTGGGCGGGTGTGGACGTTGCGTTCGTGGTTAGACCGAGAACTCCGCCCATAGGAATGTGTGATCTGATGGGTCTTTCGCTCGCCGCGGCTCGACGTCCACTTCTACCCTGATACAGTGCTCCGCCAATGAGGCCGTCGCCAGAATATGGTCGATACGCCAGCCTTTATTCGCTTCCAGTGAACTTGGCGCCCGATAATCCCAAAAGGTATACTGTTGTCGATCAGGATAGAGCTTCACAAATACGTCCTGAAATCCCCACGCCAACATGTGTTCATACGCCCGTCGCGCATCCTCGTGATAGCAGACGTGCTTGAGATGTTTTTCGGGGCTGTGCACGTCCATCGGCCGAGGAGCCACGTTCATGTCACCGCACCAAATAGCCGGTTTGTCCGGCGACATATGCTTCTCGAAATACTTGCGTAGTCGATCGTACCAGCTCAACTTGTATTGATACTTCGGCGAGTCGATCTCGAAACCCTGTGGCACATAGGTATTGATGATGGGAATTCCCCTTATCACGACTCGCAGAAGGCGCGCGTCCTCCGATTCGCCGCCATCATCAAACCCATACGCCACCGTATCCGGCTTCTCCCGACTCAGTATTGCGACTCCATTGTAGGACTTCATGCCCCTATAGGTAATCTCATACCCAGATTCCGCGAAGGCCAGCAGGGGAAACTCGCTGTCTTGGACTTTGGTTTCTTGCAGGCAGAGCACATCGGGTTTTTGCCGGGCCAGCCAGTCGAGCACAATGGGCATGCGTTTGCGGAGAGAATTGACGTTGAAGGTCGCAATTTTCATGCAGGGGCCCGCAAAGACTCAGGTCGCGGCATCCTAGCAAAAGGCCCACGGAGGAACAAGGCGAGGGAGACAGGGCCATTGACGCGATTGGCGGAGGAGACCAGTCGTTCCTCGCCGTGAGTCGTTTAGCTTGGCGTCTATAGCAGGGCCCTCAGGAGGAAAATCCTCCAGAGGGCCAGGCAACACTAGCGCGGTGACTTTTTGATCTAGTGGCCCGCGGCCGGAGCCGTCGCTGCCTCCGGAGCTGGGACCATTGGAACCATCGTCTTCATTTCCTGACCCGTTGCCTTGATATCTTGGCCCATGGATTGCCCGGCTGCTTTGGCTTCTTCGCCGGTCCGCTTCATCTCCTCTTTTTTCGCCTTCGCCTTGTTCTTCATCTCCTGCTTCTTCGCTTTCATCGCTTCTTTTCGGGCTTTCATCTTGCCCTTCATCTCCTCCTTCTTACCCTTCATATCTGTTTTCATGGAATCTGTTTCAGTTTTGATGTCGGACTTCATCGCATCCGTCGCGCCTCGTACGGTCTCATCAGCCATGACCAACGAGCTGACTCCAACCATGCACAATGCGGTGAAGGCCACAACGACCAGCTTCTGCATACGCACCTCCTGGGAAATTGTAGTGAATGCTGTCATCTCGCTTTCTTTTCAGAGAACATGGCAAGGTGCGCCTCTTCGTCAACAGTGTCAAGGAATGGCTCGATGAACCGACGCACCCCACCCCTCCAAAGTGCTCCGATCACACAGTGGATAGGCTAGTTGGTTGATGGCACAGTCGCAGCGGTGAGATACCGGCGTAGGATGGACTGTTCAATTCGCGAACGCCCGCGGTCGGGTGCCGGAAATCGCAGCACTAACTGGATATGCCCCGGGTCCGCGAGCTGGACAGTTATTCGCGGCTCGGGTGATGGAGCTTCGAGTAGATTGGTCTGCTCCAACAACTTCATATGCCTGCCTGCTTCCTCCATGAACGAGGAGCATTCCGCTTTGGCTGCATCGAGCAGGTGCCGTTCGGCATCCCGCCAGTCGTCCTGCTCTCTGAGCGGAATCACGAGGATATAGAGTCCATACTCCTGACCGGGATTCTCCTTGATCAAGACATTCGAAAATAACAAGCTGTTGGGGAACACTGTCACGCGGCCGGTATAGAGATGCGACGCCTGGCCGGGCCCGATTTCTAGGAGTTTGGTTGCAAAGATGTCATGGTCCAAGACGACGCCTCGATGACCGGCGATCTGAATGCGATCGCCCACGGCATACACTTTTCCACCCACCCGAAGGGCGGCTCCGCTCCAGCAGAGAATGAGTTCCTTGGTCGCCAGCACGAGCGCTGCTGCGAGCGCCACGAGGGACACGGCAAGAGCTTGAAGTTCGTGCGCCCAAATGACGACCAACCCCACCAGCAACACGAACAACGCAGTATTGCGGACGGAAACAATCCATCGCCGCTTCGCTTCCATCGAGAGAGTTGGATTTTTTGCGATCGCTCGGACGATCAACGTCCTTAAGGTGAGAAGAGAGAGCAGCAGGAGAAGGGAGGTGAGCCCGTCTAGCACAACCGAGCTATCGATGCGTGGCAACCAAGAAGGTATCATCACAACATCAGCACATTAATTGGCGTTGAGCGTATCATGGGTTCCCGGCACGCATTCTTCGCGTTTCCAGTGTTTCAGGATCTTTTGTTCGTTGAAGGTCAGCGTATAGCGATAGCAATACAACATTTCCTTGGGCCCATCGCCAGGCTTCCCTATCAACGAAGCAGCTTGCGTTGTGGCATTGGCCAGACCGGAAAAATGCAACGGGCTCAATTCCTTTTCGGCCAAGGGCACGCGATAGGTCCAGATCGAATCCCCCCCGAGGACCGGCATCTTCGCGGTATGGGGCGGCCCCAACTTCTCCGTCACCTCGTCTTGCGTGAGTCGATCCACGCCCTTCTTGAAATATCCGTCGCGCCACGGACCTCCGCAGGCGAGCATCGTCCCTGAGAGGAGGAGCATCCCAACCGTGCATACATACTGACGCACTCGGCTCATGACTTGGGCTGGTCCTTGAGCTCTTGCATGCGCTTCACGGAACAATAGAGCGCATAACCTTGGGCCAACATGCCGGTCGCCAGCAAGCCCAACGCAGTCTGCAGCCATTCCGCTCCTCTGTCTTCCAGTCCATAGATCCCGATGACGAACCCGAGCGCAATCGCCACAACCCCCACGAATCGCGCGATCATCGCGTTCATGCGCCAATTGATGGGAGTCTGCTCGTTGTTTATCGCCATAGGAAGTACGCTACACTGGAAGGCGCGGCCGGTTCAACTCCGCTTTGCGTGAATGTTTCGGGCACGCATCTCCAGGGTAGCCGCCTCCTCTGCACGCCCTAATTTGCGTAGAACGTTGGCAAGGTCCTCCAGCGTCTTCGCGACCTCTTGATGGGACAGCCCCTCCGCCCGTTCTCGAATCGCCAAGGCACGACGGTAGAGCGGTTCCGCCTTCCCGGGCTGCCCTTGCGCCACCTGCAGTTGAGCCAGATTTACGATACTCAATGCCACGTCGGGATGCTCGAGACCCAGGAGTTTCTCTTTGATTGCCAGCGCCCTTGTCAGCAAGGGCTCCGCCTGAGCATACTGTCCATACATGCGGTGGAGGACCCCCAGGTTGTTGAGCATGGCGGCGACATCGGCATGATATTCTCCATGCACGGTTTGGTAAATCTTCAGCGCCTGCAAATATACCGGTTCGGCCTCCACGTACTTCCCTTGGCCAGCATAGACCTGCGCCAGCTGTGACAGGCTGACCGCCACGCGTCGGTCTTCCAGGCCGAACTCCTCTGCTTTGTGCACCGCCACGAGAAAAAGCCGTTCCGCGTCTGCATAGTTCCCTTGTTGTACAGCTTGCTGCCCTGCTGCCATCGCCGACTCCCACGTCCGCTGCTGACAACCAGCCCATAAAACAAGGAAGCTGAGTGCGAGCACACAGAGTTTCTTCATCGAGTATCCAACCGGTCGACAATGGATTCCGCCGGATAGGTGACGATTTCCGCCAGCGTGGGATGGTAGTGCGGCATGCGCAGGAGATCGGCCGCGGTCCCATGGTAATACATCACCGCGATCAGTTCGTGGATCAGTTCCCCTGCCTCAGGGCCGACGATTTGCGCGCCAAGCAGTTCGCCCGTCGTCGGCGCACAGAGGAGTTTTGCGAAACCGTGCGTGGAACCGAGACAGAGGGCCTTCCCATGATCGGCAAACGGATAAGAGGCCGTGAGGTAGGGAATGCCACCTATCCGGCAGAGGGCTTCGTTGAGTCCGACGACAGCGACCTGAGGGTCCGTAAAGACCACCTCGGCATGGAGACGATGATCGATCTCTCTTGCCGGCCTATCAGGATGCATCGCGTTGTACGCCGCAATCTCTCCCTGCTGTATAGCCAAATGGACAATAGGCGCGACATCGTTCACGTCACCCACGGCATAGATATGTGCTTGCGACGTGCGCATGGTGTCATCGACCACGATACGTCCGTCGTCGACTGTCACCTCTGCTAGATCAAGGTGCAGTCCTTCGATATTGGGCCGTCGGCCTAAGGCCTGCAGAACCTCCTCGCCAACGTAGGACCGTTCGCTTCCTTCTTTCATCACCCATAGGGTTTTCCCCCTCTCCTCCTGGGTCACACGCAGCAACTGCGCGCCCGTGACGACTTCGATGCCCTCGTCGATCAATGCGGCCTCAAGCGCGCGCCCGACATCCTCGTCCATCTCAGACAGCAGGGTCTCTCCGCGCTGAAGAATTGTGACCCTCGTCCCTAGTCGAGCAAAGAACTGCCCGAGTTCGAGGGCGACAGCCCCCCCGCCCAAAACGATCAACGAGCCCGGTTGGGTACGAAGATCCAGAATCGTGTCACTGGTGAAATATCCGGCTTCGGCCAAGCCGGGAATCAGCACGTCGGAGGGGCTCGATCCGGTGGCTAGGACGAATGAATCGGCCGATAATAGGGTATCTCCGACTGCGATCTCGCGGGGAGACAGGAAAACCGCCTGTGATTCATACAGCGTAAACTTCGGGTCGCGAAGCTGCTGAATTCGATAGTCGGCAAACTCGCGGACCAGCCGATCCTTGCGATCCACGATGGCCGACAGATCGGCCTGGACCGAGACCGGAGAGAGTCCGAATTCCTTCGCCCGCCTGAGCAGGGCCACGACTTCCGCTGAACGCAGGATGGCCTTAGTCGGCATGCAACCACGTAGGATACAGAGTCCCCCAAGCGGCCCCTGATCCACAATCGCCACGTCGGCGCCGGCATCGCGTGCGGTCCGGGCCGCGGCATAGCCAGACGACCCGCCGCCGATGACGATGACATCATGTGTCTTGCGCATCACTACTTGACTCTGTAATTCCATCATTCGTTGTCGTTATAGTACGGGTTGCGTAGAGAAAGGAAGGATACACGATGGTGCAGCCTGGTCGCTATCGACACTATAAAGGCCAAGACTATGAGGTGGTAGGGGGGGCTCGGCACTATGAAACGGAAGAGGAATATGTCGTCTATAGCGCACTCTACGGCGACTATGGCCTGTGGATCAGACCCACGGCGATGTTCTTGGAGACTGTGATCGTTGAGGGTCACTCTTGTCCGAGATTCCAGTTCCTTGCCACATCCTAACACCTCTTTCGGTCCTACGATCTCTTCCGGCCCTGCGCTCTTTTTATCCCCACCCGTTGTTCATATGCCGACTTCCGGGCTTAAGTATTTCCAACAGGGACCCGATACAGATGCTGTGAGGTCAGCCATGCCAATTATCCGTGCGGTCAATGGTATCGTCGAAACATATCCTGCCGCTCCGGTGTCCGCACGTCCGCCTGCCACTCAGATTGCAGCGGCAGGCCGAGACGACCGTTCAAAGGGGCAGGAGCGCCAGACCGCTGACCATGCAGCCCACCTCGCGCAGCAGGCCTACCAACAACAGGCTCATCAGAGTTCTGCATCCAAACCGGCGCTCGTTGCTCAAGATTTGATGACCTCCCCGGTCACAAGCTTGCCTTCCGACAGCACGCTGCTGGAGGCCTGGAGCACCATGAAACACAAAGGGATACACCATCTGCCTGTGACATCGGTCCATGGCACGTTAGTCGGAATGATATCGGACCACGACCTGCTACCCTTTGCACATGAGTTAGAGTCCGTCAATTCGCCGGGGTCATCCGCCGGACAGAAACTCGCTCCAGTGATGAGCACCCGGGTCCTCACCGCCACTCCGACCACGGAGATCCGCGAGATCGCAGGGGTTATGCTCGACGAACATGTCAGTGCAGTTCCCATCGTCGACAGCGCCCGTCACCCGGTCGGCATTCTAACAACCAGTGATATTCTCCGGGCCATCGTCCGCCGCAGCCCACTCGAACTCTGGACATAACCCTTCATCGACGTCCTGGCGCTTCTTGCGTTTTGGATTTCGAGGTGTCGCAAGGCCTGCCTGGGACGAACCCGGATATGAACGCTTCCCCCCTTTCAGAACGCCCGCTCACATTTCCGAATGAATGCATGTCCGCACTCGGCCCATCAATTCCCTGCACCTTGTCGTTCGACCTGGATTGGATGAGATGTCGCCAGGAGGAATTGGGTCTACTTCCCGTTTTAGCCGGTCAGGGCAACCAGATCCATTGCGAGAAAGTCGCAGCCTGGCCGACCCTCTGGCCCGCCGCATCCATGACATTCCAAACGAGGGCGTTCTCAACAAGAAAGCGTCGGCCTGTTGAGGTAATTCTCACACCTCGATAGGTGTCGAGATAACCACGCGTTTTGGCTTGTTGTAACATCCCTTCGCGTTCAGCTCTATTCGTGGGCTCCGCCGTTAGCCGGGACGGTGTGCGCGTCAGGTCCTCCCAGGTCATTTGCCACAGTTCCAATGCGACCTGATTGCCATAATTGAGGAGAGGATCGTCCTCTATCCCATGGGAGACCACGACGAACGGGGAGAGAAATAGGGCATGGGCCTGAGTGATCCGATCGCCTGCCCGCTCGAACAGTTCACGACCGGTCCACTGACGGAAACTGTTGAGGAGCAGTTGCGACCACTCCACGATGACGGAATTGCTCCCTATCTGAGAAATCATCTCGGCATCCTCTGGTGCAGTCGCAGGGTAAAGACCTCATACCCGTCGACCGGGCGGTGGTATCACGTCCATAGGCTCAACGCAAGAATATGGAGAGCACTCTTGTACAGACCCTAGGAGGACTCTGTATAATGTGGGTTCTCTCGGAGATACCTCCGAGGGAGACCGATCACTGAGGAGATCTATGGCCGCTCAAACCTTGTTCGACAAAATCTGGGAATCTCACGTTGTCCGCACAGAGCCGGACGGAACCACCCTGCTCTATATCGACCGTCAACTGGTTCACGAAGTGACCTCGCCGCAAGCGTTTGAAGGACTCAAGCTCTCGGGCCGCCGGCCTCGACGTCCGGGCGCGACGTTGGCTGTGCCGGATCATAACGTTCCGACCACCGACCGGACCTTGGGCATCGACGATCCTCTCAGCGCGAAACAGATCCAGACGTTGGAAGAGAATTGCCGGGATTTTGGCATCATGCTCTTCGGCATGAACGACATCCGCCAAGGCGTGGTGCACATCATCGGGCCGGAACAGGGCTTTACCCTGCCGGGAACGACCATCGTGTGCGGCGATTCGCACACCTCGACGCATGGAGCCTTCGGCTCGTTGGCCTTCGGTATTGGCACCAGTGAAGTAGAGCATGTGCTGGCCACCCAATGCTTGGTGCAAAAACGACCGAAGACCATGGAGATCCGCGTCGAGGGGGTGTTGTCGGATCTCTGTTCGGCGAAAGACGTCATTCTCGCGATTATCGGAAAGATCGGAACAGCCGGGGGAACTGGTTACGTCATCGAATATACGGGCTCTGCAATTCGCGCTCTCAGCATGGAAGGGCGCATGACGCTTTGTAATATGTCGATCGAGGGCGGCGCGCGCGCCGGAATGGTCGCACCCGACGAAAAGACCATCGCGTACATCACAGGACGTCCATTGGCTCCGAAGGGTGAATTGTTCGATCAGGCCGTGCAAGCCTGGCAGCATCTCAGAACCGATGCCACCGCAACATACGATATGACGGTCACGATGCGGGCCGAGGACATTGCTCCACAAGTCAGCTGGGGCACGAGTCCGGGAATGGTGACCGGAATCGATCAACGAGTGCCGGACCCGCGAAAAATCACCGACGACAATCAACGCCGGTCCACTGAGCGGGCACTGGAATATATGGGACTCATTCCGAACATGCCCATTACCGATATCAAGATCGATACGGTGTTCATCGGCTCCTGCACCAATTCACGTATCGAAGACCTCCGCCTTGCAGCCAATTTGGCCAAGGGTAAGAGCGTCGCCCGGGGAGTGCGGGCGATGGTGGTCCCGGGCTCGGGTCTGGTGAAACAGCAAGCCGAACAGGAAGGACTCGACCGCCTGTTCAAAGAGGCAGGATTCGAATGGCGCGAAGCCGGCTGCAGTATGTGCCTGGCGATGAATGCCGATGTGCTTCAGCCGGGTGAGCGTTGCGCCTCGACCAGCAATCGAAATTTCGAAGGACGTCAGGGGGCTGGCGGCCGTACCCATCTCGTTTCTCCGGCGATGGCCGTCGCGGCTGCCGTCGAGGGGCACTTCGTGGATATCCGAACCTGGAAATAAATTAGAGGAACTATGCAAGCCTTTACCACCATGACAGGTCTGGTCGCACCACTGGACCGTGTCAATGTCGATACTGACCAAATCATTCCAAAGCAGTTTCTGAAGACGATCAAGCGGACCGGGCTCCGTGAAGGATTGTTCTACGATTGGCGCAGGCGGAAGGACGGCTCACAAGACCCGGCGTTCTTTTTGAATCAACCGCGCTTCAAGGATGCCACAATTCTCCTGACACGCGATAACTTTGGGTGCGGATCATCGCGTGAACATGCGCCTTGGGCTCTCCTCGATCAGGGATTCTGTTGTGTCATCGCCTCGAGCTTTGCTGACATCTTCTACAGTAACTGCTTTCAAAACGGCATTTTGCCCGTGGTGCTGAAAGCCGAAGAGGTTCTGGCGATGATGAAAGACGTCCTTGCGACGCCTGGATACCAACTGACGGTGGACCTCGGAAATCAGACTGTGACCACCCCGGATGGCACCCGCGCGCACTTCGAGATTGATCCCTTCCGAAAGGACTGTTTGTATCGGGGTCTCGACGCCATCGGATTGACGTTGCAAGACGAGGACGCCATCTCGTCCTACGAAACTCGACGGAAGGCCGAGGCTCCCTGGTTATTCACAGACCTTCGCCAGAATGTAGGGAGAGGGTGATGAGACGGATCAAGCTGCCTTTAATGATCCTATTCTTCATTGGTGCGGCATCTCTGCTCGTCGCTTTCAATTACAGCTATTCCGACGGAAACCGAGCCGGCTATATTCAGAAATTTTCCCACAAGGGCTGGATCTGCAAGACACACGAAGGGGAGCTGGCCATGACCACCGTGCCGGGTGTGGCGCCGGTCCTGTGGAGCTTTTCCGTGTG